>JACMMD010000193.1 GCA_014379235.1 Anaerolineae bacterium | reverse complement strand
GCGGTGTTGAATCCAAGCGGAAGTAGCGCAGCAACCCACAGATAAACGCGCTTAATTCTCACCGCTCGAACCTCGAACCTCGTCACCCGAACCTTCCGGCTTGCCGCTCATCGCATCGCTCAACGACACGCCGAGCGTCACCAGCCCAACCGTTCCCCAGATGGCGTAGTTGAGAATCGACAGGCCGTGAAACAAGAAACCGAGCGAAACCGCCGCTGCCGCTTGCATACCCACCGCTTCACCCGCCACGCGAATCGCGCCTTCGAACGGGCCAATCGACGCCACACTGACCGGAAGCGCGATGCTAAACGAGGCCAACGTGATGCCAAGCACTGTCGCCAGCAGTACATCGACGTTAGTGATGTTCAGCGCCAGCAAAAGCGGGTACAGCGTGGCGAGGGAGAAGCCCCACGCGATCAGCGTCCACACCAGCGCATGGATCAAGCGCGGCCCGTTGGTCAGCGGTTGCAAGCCTTCGAGCACGTTATCCAGCAGTCGACGTAAATTGAAGCGCTTGAGGAAGGTCAGCCGCGCCTCGAACCACGTCAGCAGGTTATGGGCATAGTGCGGATAGCGGGCGAAGATCAGCAGCACCACGAACGCCACCACCGCCGCCACTCCGACTAGCGCCGCCGCCGAGGTCTCGGCCTGCGGTGATTCGGGTAAGCGGCTGAGTCCGAATGCCAGCAGTACCACCACCAGCAGCGTATCGAGGATGCGCTCGACCACAATGCTGGTCGCGGCGGTCACCACCGGGACGCCGTAGCGCGCCGCCAACAAACTGCGGGCCACTTCGCCAGCGCGTAATGGAAGCTGATTAATCAGGAAGGTGATGCCGATGATCGAGAACGTCGTTCGCAGCGACAGCTTTGCGCCGTAATCACCGAGCAGCCCGCGCCAGCGCACAGCCCGCGTCACCAGTGAACCGAACGCGAAAACCGCGCTGACGAGAATCCAGCCAATATCTGCCTGCCGGATGCTGTCGATGACTGCTTGCAGGTCGATACCGCGCAGAGCTAGCCACAAAAATAGCGCGCTGACTAGCGCGCTGATAATGAAGAATGCGGTTCTCCGCCCCATGAAATCCCCCGCCGGTTAGTATCCCTCTGGCGGCACAATTGTAGCAGTCGTGTCGCCGTCTGCAAGCAGCCACTCGATAGCAGACGCGAGTTCGGTGAAGATGTCGTAGGTGCGCTGCGGGTTGGTGGGAATGATCCTCAGAATGGGCGCGATGATCTGTGCGAAGTTCGGATTGTCGGTGATGATGGCGATCTGCGTCGGCAGATGAGGGCGCGTGCGCGAAAGCTGCACTGCGCGTCTGATCGCGTATTCGCCCGGAATTGTCCGGCCAGTTTGAAAGTTGAGTACGCAGAGTAGGCTGCGTGTGCCGGGCCAGACTTCGGCCTCGAACGAGAAATCGTCGGCGAAAGCATCGACAGCTATATTATCCAGTCCAGTGAAGGTGTAGCTTAGGATACGTCCATCGGCAAGCCATTCCTTACGACAGTTCGGTGAGAGTACATTCATAGTGGAAGCGTTATGGTGTCCGGTTATTGTTGTAATTATCTTAATTCTATAATCATTTTCCGTAATTTATGTAAGGATTGGGTTCGAATATTGTACGGAGTTATCAACGGGCAGTGATTGGCCGACAGCTTTCAGCCATAAGCCGTTAGCGAGAGGTTTGAAAGCGATCTGCCGGGTATCGTTTTTACGCTGGAAGTGTGATTTATCCTTCTCGCACCTCGTGCCTACTTTCCATGCTTCTGCGTCTCACCGAGCGCGACCTTACCACTCTGCCCGTTGACCAGCGCGGTGCGGGTATCACCATCGACTTCAATCAGCGTCGCCACCCATACAGGCAGCAGCGCCAGTTGGAACGTCATCTGGCGAATGGCGCTGAATACGGTGACGCTGACGTTCTCGCCGTAGGTCATGCTGTGTCGGGCGCGCATCTCGTGGTTGATGACGCTGTGAGCATCCAGCGCCGCTTTATCAAAGTCGATGCTGTAAAGCTGCGCGGGGAACTTGGCCAAAAGCTGCGGCGTGTAGGGCTGCATCACGCTCATATCCCAGTCATTGATCTTGGCCACAAGGTTGATGTTCGCCGCTCCGGCGATGGGGACATTGTTCAGCATATCCACAAACTTCTCGGTGGTCGATGGCTTCACGTGCTGGTTGATGCGCCGTGCTGACGACGTGTCTTTGTAGAACGTGGTTTTGGTCACGTCGATTACACTGTCGAACACCCAGAACGGCATATACACCGCGTCCAGCAGCGCTTGTTTGACATCGTTCTTGTCCAACGTCAACATACTGCGAAGGCGTTCGCCCATGCCGCCCAAACGCGCTTTGATGCCTTCGGCGGCCTCTTGGCGCGAAACACTGAATGGTATCAGACCGTCCGGTTGCCGAAATGAGCCGAGCGCATCCTGCACGATGACCTGATTTGAGCCGCAAAATGGGCACTGCATCGACAGGGTTCGCGCCGGAATAGTGCGTTCCGCGCCGCATTCGTTACAGTGCAGCAGCCGTTCACCGATCACCCAGCGCACGGGATTGGCTTTCTTCTCGATCAGCGCCATCGTCAGCGAGTCTTCGCTTACGGAATGAAAAGTAGATTCTTCGCGTTCGCCAGTGTAACCACAGAAGCGGCACTGAACGCGGTTGGATGCTTCATCGACGGTCAGGTGTCCACTGCAAATCGGGCACAGCAGCGCCGTCGTCTTCGTTGAGACCGCGCCCTCGACTGTGCGCGCCTGCTGATCGTTATAGTGATAGCTGCGCGCCGCCTGCTCCGCCGTCAGCCTGCCGTTGAGCACCATCAACAGCCGCGTGGCTTCGGCATGAGTCGGGTCTTCAGCAAGGATGCTGCCGAGATGATCGCGTTTCATGGCTTCGTCGTCGCTGAGTTTGGCTATCCACAGGTGAGCGTCGGCAAAGTTCGCCTGATTGTCAAGCGCCCGTTGCAGAGCGTCCATCGCCTGTGCATTAGCGCCCTTGTTCAGATAATCGTGCGCGGTGTCGAACGCGGCCCGCGCCCAAGCGTTGATTTCGCCGCGATGGGTGATGGTGACCGCTTTGCGTGGGGCTGAGGGTGCAGCTTGCGTCGATGTGTTTGCCGCTTCGTCGCCCAAAAACGCGCCGCACTCCGTACACTTGATCTTGCCACTGGCAACGTCAACCTTCATTTTGCCGCCGCAGTGAACACAGATGAAATTAAACGTGGGCATATCTGGCTGCCTGTTCTCTGTGAAAATAGTGTTTAGCTTTTAGCCGTTAGCTGACAAGCTGATGGCTGACAAACTGATAGCTATTGTCAGTATATAGCTGGAACGATGTAGATAGACCCGTAAAATTTGGGGTGTGAGTAAATAAAAAACGGATAAACCCGTGAGAATTTATCCGCTTCTAGTCGCTTGCTGTACGATGTGTTATCGGCTGACGCGGGCCGCCACAATCGATTCGAGCGCCGCCGCGATACGATCAAGGGTTTTGAGACCCTCAGTCACGCGGTTGAGCGCGGCGGTCAGTTCACGAATATCGCCAGCGCTGGGCATTTCCGCGTCCATTTCGGCGCTGGCACGGACGACGGTTGCCGTTTCCGTCGCGTTTTTCACACGGCGGATCGCATCGACCAGCGCTTCGGGCCGCTGCGGTTTGGTCTCCGGCGCGGTGTCCGTCGGGCGGAAGGGCTTGGTTTCTTCGCCTTCAGTTTCGACCTGCTCTAGCGTCGGCATTACCTCGGCAGACAGCGGCTTCGTCCCGCGCTCTTTCAACGGCGCGGTTTGCACCAACGATGACGAGGGCACAATCAGCGTATCCAACTGGGCCAAAAGCTGCGATTCTTCATCGCTTGACCCGGCAAATTCGACATCGCGGGTATTGAGCCAGCCGACCTTTGTGCCGACACGCACCGCGATCCACTCTTCAAACTTGACCTCACGCGAGATAGCGATTAGGCTTCCTGCGTAAATGGTCAGTTCTGGCGTATTGAGAACCGTCGTCGGTACACGACGCAGTTCGGTTTTCTTCCGCAGTCCCTCACACACGAGGATCGTGCGCCAACCCGAGTCGTCCACGGTGGGCAGCTTTGGGAATTGAACGCTGTTCATGAAAACCCCTATTGAGAAAGCAATGGGCACAAATAATATGATTACCCACAACGGATTCTAACGATATTCCAATACACTGCAATAGGTAATTGCGACTATAACAAGATCGGTACAAGTTTTTAACAGCCGCTATCGCGGATAAATGAGGCGCTTCATGGGGCGAATAAGGTGTTACTATGAGCGTTATAGATGAAGGCTATCAATCGAGGAGTTGATAAATTTACGCTCTAGTTGGGGATTTCAATCTTCGAGTTAGGACACTGTAATCCCGTTGGGCGTGTACGGAAATGCGCCCTCGATTAATTCATCGCTAGAGAACGATTCCACAGGAGGACGCTCATGAACCCCAAAGCGCTTTTAGACGAATACGAAATCATCCCGAAGAAAAGTCTGGGGCAAAACTTCCTTCACGACCCGAACACGCTCGACAAAATTGTGGCCAGCGCCGAGCTTTCGCCGGATGATACAGTAGTCGAAGTTGGCCCCGGCACAGGCACACTGACCGAACGGCTGGCCGAACACGCCAAGCGCGTCATCGCTATCGAGATCGACGAACGCCTCAAACCAATCTTGGACGAGGAAATCATCCGTCCCTATCCCAACGTCTGGGTGATCTATCAGGATGTGTTGACAGTGGACGTGGCCAAGCTAGTCTATCCCGATAGCTACGTGGTGGTGGCCAATGTTCCCTATTACATCACCAGCGCGATACTCCGCCATCTGCTCGAACCCGCACACCGTCCGCGCCGCCTCGTGCTGACCGTTCAGCAGGAAGTGGCCGAACGTATCGTCGCCAAACCCGGCGACCTGAGTATGCTGGCTGTGAGCGTCCAATTTTACGGGCAGGCGCGCATCATCAGCCGACTCAATCCGGCCATCTTTTGGCCGCGGCCTGACGTGAGCAGCGCCGTTGTCCGCATCGACACTTACGAGACACCGCTAGTTGATGTGCCCAACGCTGATGCGTTTTTCCGTATGGTTCATGCGGGCTTCGGGCAGAAGCGCAAACAGTTGAAGAACGCCGTCGCCAGCGGCCTCAATATCAATGGGGCGGCGACTACCGCACTCTTGGAGCAGGCCGGAATCGATCCTCGCCGCCGCGCTGAAACGCTGACGTTACAAGAATGGGCCGCCTTATCGCGGGCTTACGCGCTGCCCTCACGCTGACACGTATTCTCGCTCGGTGCAACATTAGTCATGATATGATCGTATAGTGTAAAGAAGTACCGAGACTGAGTGAAAAGGTTCGAGGCACGAGGTTCGAGGGGCGAGTATAAAGTGCTAGAACTTGTGTCTAACAACTAGAGCCTCATCTCAGAACGCGGCACTCAGAACTCAGAACTGAAGGCATTTCATGAGACTCAAACGTGCAAATTATCCCTGGCTCGGTGTGATTGGCGCGCTGATGGCCGTCGTCGCATTGTCGGGGCAAGCGTCTGCGCCTGTGCTGGCGGCGATGGTAGCGTTGTTCGCGGTAGCGCTGGCCGCGTCGGTGGAATCGTCACCGCGCAAAACCGTGCTGATGGACAAGCTGCAATCTCCGCTCATCAGCCGCCGCATGAGTCCCGCGGCCCGCGAAGCCGTCGAAAGGGCGCGCCGTCGCGGTGGCTTCATTGACCCCGATGTGACCATCACCGACATCGGGCTGATCTGCCAGCAGTCCGGGCAAGCAGGTATCGTGATGCGTCGCAGCCGTACCGTGTCCAAAGACGATGACAGCGTTCGACCTTACGTGACGCTGAACGTCAAGCCCACCGAGGCAGACCGCCGCGCCCTGATTCGCTTCGAGATGATCGACCAGAATGGCGCGCCGCAGTACATCCATGAGATGCGTACCTATCTGCGTGATGGTGAGGTGAACGTGCTGGCCGACCATCACCTACCGCTGATGGGTAACGACAAGCTCAAAGAGATGGGCGATTGGGATTTGCATATCACGATTGATGGCACGTTGGCGGGCGCGCTGACCTTCACGGTGACACCCTCGCTGGAAGAACGTGACCGCGAACTGCTTGGCGGCAGCCGTGACCTGAACCAGAGCCGCTACCGTTTAGAAGATGATGGCGATAGCTACGACGATGGCGCGGATGAAGATATTCCGCTAAGTCTGGAAGAACTACTCCGCCGCCAGAGCCGCCGTTAGGGCGAAACGGAGATTTAAGCGCAATATGAAGAGCAATTCTCGCCGCTTTTATGAAGTGATGATCGGCCTCGTGCTGCTGCTGGTCGGCTTCGGGGCGTTTGCTGATGGCGAAAACTTCCCGCTGATTTTGCTGTCCTTAGCTGGTTTTTATCTACTGGCCAAACAGTTTGACCAGAGCCGCCGTTCGCTGCCCGGTTCAAACCGCGACAACCGGAGTAGCGGCTGGGGACGAGGGGCGGAAGAAGCATCGGCGGGCTACGTCGATTTCGATTTTGACGACGAAACCGCAGACGGCGAAACTCGCACCGAGCAGGTCTACCGTCACGCGCTCAAAGCGGTGGAGCGCGCAGGCATGGATGCCGCCAATATTCCGGTGCTGCCAGTGGACATTGGCGTGATGGCCTTCAAAAGCGATACCGAACCGACGATCTACCGCACCCGCGTTGTGCCGGACGACATCGACTATTTACAGCCGTTCGTGCAGTTACGCCTGCCGCAAAAAGCGACAGGCCGGGTACGCTTCGAGATCATCGACAGTGACGGCCAAGTGATGTTCATTCACGAGGATTTCTACAAGTTCTCACGCGGGCTGAACCTCGTCACTCCAGCGGCAAGGCTGCCCATTCACGATGCCCATGCGATGAGCGCCGAATGGCAGTTACGAGTTACCGCCGATGATACGCTGCTGGCGCTGCATGGCTTCAACTGGCACGAAACCAGCAGCCGCGTGATGCGTCGCCATATGAGCGAAGACGGCGAAGTGAACAGTGAGATACGGGCAATGGTGGCCGAAAGCCGCCTGCAAAAGATGAGCCTCGATGAACTCTTAGGCGATCAAGAGGACGAGGCTCCGCAGCAGCAGAGCCGGAAGTAAAAGCAGGTTCGAGGCACGAGGTTCGAGAGACAAGTATTTGTATTTACTCGAACCTCGGACCTTTATCCTCGTACCTATTGAGGCTGCTGGCGTGTCGCCTGACCGGACACGACATTTTCCTGCTGTCCTCTGCGCCCAAAGAAGCGCGAGATGTCAAAGCCAAAGTAATGGGCAGCAGCAATGAGGAGAGCCATCGCGGTTGCTTCATCCAGATTGCCGAATACCGGAACAAGGTCTGGTATGAAATCAAAGCCGGCTGTGGGATTGAGCATGTAGATTCCGGCAATGAGGGCGACGACGATGACAACTATATCTTTTGGTAAACTTCTCATGCGGCTGTCTCCGTTGCAAGTTTCTAGCCGGAGATTTCAATCTCCGGTGAACAATCATTACTCTCTAATACGCGCCATCATAGGCGCGGTTGCATAGATGCACGTTAGAAATTTAATGGAAGTATCTGCGAGGAGATAAACCGATGACAGCGACAGGCAACGCGAAACCGAAACGCAAGCGCGGCGAAGTCTACGATGACGCGGGCTATGACGATATAGGCGTGGTGCGCGCAGCCGATGGACTGCTCTGGAAAATGTGGTCGGGCATTTTCTTCGCCATCGCCGGCCTGATAGGCTGGTGCTGGCGAACGTTCATGCGTTTCACGGGTTTTGTCTGGCGTATCACCAGCGGCGTGTTCATGTGGGCGCTGCGCTTGAGCGGACGTATTCTCGCGTGGGCGTGGGGTAAATCTATGTGGGCGATCAAGCTGCCGTTTCGTCTCAGCGGCTGGCTGATGCGCGGGCTGCTGCGCTGGTATCACGGCGCGCCCGTCGATGCTGACGCGCCGCCGCTGACGCAGTTACATGGACTCGTGCGCCGCTTCTATCGCCGCCGCTCCCGCTTTATGGTACATGGTGCCGCATTCGTGCTGGGCAATGCTTTGCTGTGGTTGCAATACGTTAATCAGGCACGCTATGGCTACTACAGCGACACCAGCGGCGTCGTATTTTTCACGGGACTGTGGCTGTTCTTCCTCGCGTTTCACTTCATACGGATGAAAATGGGCGAGGGCGAAGACTCGGCCCTGCGCGCTGTGATCGAGCAACATGGCTATACCAGCGGTTATGAAGAAGTCAGTTACGAATCATCGCGCCATTCACGGCTGGCAGCGGACGATACAGACGAAGACTCCCATCAATGGGAGCGCGAACAATATCAATACGAGGAAAAACCAAAGCGTCGCTAATTACTATCTTGATGAGTTTTCTAGCCGGGGATTTCAATCCCCGGAAATAGTCCGAGGGATAAATCCCCCGGCTAGAGAGCTAATCGTTCGAAAACGCGCTAGTTTGTAGAGGCGCTTTGCGAAGCGCCCCTACGAAACGAATCTTACTCCACCACCTCGACCTCGATGCCTCGTTCGGTCAGCGCTTCAATCAACGCATCAATGTTATCCCTGCGCGCCACCACTGCCATCGGCCCCAAGCGTGCCCCTAGAAAACGCCGCAGCGCGGGCGTATCCAGCATAAAATCGAGCGTCTCCGGCGCGGTGGTTCGCAGCACCAGCACGTTCTCGACGGTGACATTCCCCGTCGGGCCGGAACGCGCATTGCCCAGTATGTCGAGTATCAACTGTGGCAGCTTATCCATCCCTGTCACGCGGGTTAAAAAGCCGGTGATATGTTCGGCGTGGATGCCCTGTTCGGCGGCGCGGCGAGTGCCTTTTTCATCGAGCAGAT
>JACMMD010000192.1 GCA_014379235.1 Anaerolineae bacterium | reverse complement strand
AAGATAACGAATCGCCTGATGTCCCGTCACCGACGAGGTGAATATAATGCGCCCCCCTGTACCCTGTTCGCGCATCTGCCGCGCCGCCGCTTGTGCGGTGAAGTACGAGCCGCGCAGGTTCACGCCGACAACGCGATCAAACGACGCCTGCTCATAATCGAAGAAGTCGCCCCAACTGGTGATTCCGGCATTGGCGATGGCGATGTCCAAGCGCCCGAACTGCACCACAGTCTGCGCGATCATGGCGCGAACCTGCTCCACATCGGCAACGTCACCGCCAAGCGCTATCGCCTGACCACCTTTGGCCTGAATCTCATCGGCAACTGCCGCCGCCCGCGCCTCTACCACGTCGTTGACGGCAACCGCGATGCCCTGCTCCGCTAAGTGGTGAGCAATAGCCGCGCCGATACCTTCGCCCGCGCCAGAAATAAATGCTGCTCTCATCACGATTTCCCTGTCCCACTCACGAGGATAAAACCAGCATCAATGGTACAATCTCCGCGCAAAATTGCGAAGTTATAACCCGCAGCACACTTGCTTTCTAGGAGTACGCTCAATATGGCTTATGTACTTGGACTCGACATCAGCACAACCGGCGCGAAGGCCCTCATCGTGGACGAGCGCGGCACAGTCGTCGCTTCGCACACCACGCCGCAGCCCATCAGCGCGCCGAAACCGCTGTGGAGCGAACAAAATCCCGCCGATTGGTGGGATGGAATCGTGGCATCTATCCGCGCCGCATTGTCCGAATCGGGCATCGGTGCTGACGAGATCAGCGCGATTGGCGTGACCGGACAAATGCACGGACTGGTTTTGCTGGATGCTGGCGGCAATGTGCTGCGTCCGTCGATCCTGTGGAACGACCAGCGCACACAGGCCCAATGCGACCAGATGACCGAAAAGATCGGCTTCGAGCGCTTGATTCAGCTTACTGGAAACCGCGCTCTGACGGGTTTCACCGCGCCGAAAATCCTGTGGGTGCGCGAGAACGAGCCGGAAGTCTACGCCCGCGCCGCTCACATTTTGCTGCCGAAAGACTATCTACGCCTCAAGCTCACGGGCGAATACGGCATGGATATGTCCGACGCTTCCGGCACATCGCTGTTGAACGTGGCCGAACGGCGCTGGTCAACCGAAGTCGCGGACGCGCTCAATATTCCGATTGAGTGGCTGCCGACCTTGTACGAAGGCCCCGAAATCTCCGGCGTTATCAGCGAGGCCGCGGCCAGCGAAACCGGACTCAAAGCAGGCACACCCGTTGTCGGTGGTGGTGGCGATCAAGCGGCGGGCGCGGTTGGAGTGGGCGCGGTCAAGCCGGGAATCATCTCGCTGGTGGTCGGTACGTCGGGCGTGGTATTCGCGCCGCTAGATCGCTATGCCTACGAGCCGAACGGCGCGCTCCATGCCTTCTGCCATGCCGTACCGAATACGTGGCACTTCATGGGCGTGATGTTGAGCGCGGCGGGCAGTTTACAGTGGTTTCATGAT
Organism: Anaerolineae bacterium; assembly: GCA_014379235.1. Classification (GTDB taxonomy): domain Bacteria; phylum Chloroflexota; class Anaerolineae; order Aggregatilineales; family Phototrophicaceae; genus JACMMD01. The sequence goes on along the minus strand of JACMMD010000192.1, from coordinate 3,285 downwards.
ACGCTGGCGCACGGCGAGACGTTCGATGATCTGCTCGCGCCGACCAAAGACATCGCGCCGGGAAGCGACGGCTTGCTGTTCCTTCCCTATCTGACAGGCGAACGTACTCCGCACCCCGACCCGTTAGCGCGTGGCGCGTTCGTCGGGCTGACGGTTCGCCATACGCGGGCACATATGGCGCGGGCCGTGCTGGAAGGCGTGGCTTTCGGTCTGCGCGATGCGTTCGAGTTGATTCGTATGGCGGGACTACCTGCACAAATCGAGGTTCGCGTGAGCGGCGGCGGCGCAAAAAGTCCGCTGTGGAAGCAGATCATCGCCGACGTGTTGAATGCGCCGCTCGTCAGCACCAACTCTACCGAAGGCGCGGGTTATGGCGCGGCGCTGCTGGCGGCGGTGGCCGCAGGCATGTATCCCGATGTGCCAACCGCTTGCGCGCAAGCCATCATCACCAGCGATTTGGTCACACCCGGTGATGAACGCGCCGCCTATGATAAACCGTATACGCTCTACCGCGACCTATACCCCGCGCTTAAGGGGACGTTTAGGCAATTCTAACGCTTATCGCCTATAGTAATGGGAATCGTACCCTGCACTCCATTGTCTATTGCGTGAATTAAGGCCAACTGATGCGATTTCCCATTCAACCGAAGAAAGATTCTGATAAAGACAAGCAAGGCAGCAAGCGCCCCGGCAGTCCGAACGGCGGCCCCAACAATAACCGCCCCGGTTTCCAGCTTCCCCGCTGGACATGGCTGGCATTGTGGCTGCTGTTCCTAGCTTGGTCATTTTCACGACTGCCCGGAATGTTGAGCGAGGTCAGCAGCAGCGGCCCGATTGAAATTCCGTACTCAGTGTTCCGCGAACAGGTCGAAGCCAATAACGTGAGCGAAGTCACGCTGCAAGATCAGCAGGCGCAGGGTGAGTTCCGTGAGGCCCTATCCTATCCCCCCGCTCAGGGAGATCAAGCGGCGGGCACACCTTCGACCAACTTCATCACGACGCTGCTGCCTGTCAATGTCACCGATGATGAATTGGTGAGCCTGCTGAATGAGAACAATGTCACAGTAGTCGCAGAGACCTACGAAGCGAACCCGATACTCCTGTTCCTGATTAACTTCGGCCCGATCTTGCTGCTGCTCGGTTTCTTCATCTGGTCGACGCGGCGGGCGCAGCGACAGATGGGCGGCGTGTTCGGCTTCGGGCGAACGCAAGCCCGCGAACACAACGCTGAAAAGCCACAGATCACCTTTGGTGACGTAGCCGGTCAAGAACCCGCCAAGAACGAACTGGTCGAAATCGTAGACTTCCTGCGTGAGCCGGACAAATATATCGCGCTTGGGGCACGTATCCCGCGTGGTGTGCTGCTCGTCGGCCCGCCCGGAACGGGTAAAACGCTGCTAGCACGGGCTGTCGCGGGCGAAGCAAACGTCGCCTTTTTCAGCATCGCCGCGTCCGAGTTCGTCGAGATGTTCGTCGGCGTGGGCGCGTCCCGTGTGCGCGATCTGTTCGGCAAGGCAAAAGCCGCTGCGCCGAGCATCGTTTTCATTGACGAGATCGACGCTGTAGGCCGTCAGCGTGGCGCGGGTCTCGGCGGCGGGCACGATGAGCGTGAACAAACGCTCAATCAGATGCTGGCCGAGATGGACGGCTTTGAGCAAAATGAGAGTGTGATCGTCATGGCGGCGACTAACCGCCCCGACGTACTCGACCCCGCGCTGCTGCGTCCGGGCCGTTTTGACCGTCAAGTGACTGTCGGTATGCCTGACCGCAGTGGGCGGCTGTCGATCCTCAAAATCCATGCGCGGGGCAAGCCACTGTCCACCGATGTTGACCTTGAGCAGCTTTCCAAAGCCACCATCGGCTTTTCCGGTGCAGACCTTGCCAACCTCGCAAACGAGGCGGCGCTGACGGCTGCGCGCAAGAATCACAAGAAGCTGTCCATGCGCGACTTTCAGGATGCCTTTGACCGCATTGTGCTTGGTCTAGAAAGCCCGCCGCTCTCCAACGAGCAAGAGCGTCGCCTCGTTGCTTATCACGAAGCGGGTCATGCGGTTGTCGCGGCGCTCCTGCCTGAATTCGACCCGGTGTTCAAAGTCACCATCATGCCGCGTGGTCAAGCGCTTGGCGTAACCGCCGTCATTCCCGAAGAAGACCGCCGCAACCTGACACGCACCTATTTGATCCATCGAATGATGATGGGACTAGGTGGGCGCACGGCTGAGGAAATGGTTTTTGAGGAAATCACGACGGGCGCGGAAAGCGATCTACGCATGGTGACCAGCCTCGCGCATCGCATGGTGGCTCAGTTCGGCATGAGTGAGACGATTGGCCCGTTGAACTTTGGCGACGATGAGCGCCAGCCGTTCCTCGGCTACTCGCTGGGACAAAACCGCAACTACAGCGAAGAAACCGCGTCCAAGATCGACGCGGAAGTCAAGCGCATCATCGAGAACGCGCATCAGCAAACCCGTGCGCTGTTAGAGCAGCATCGAGATAAGCTGGACGCGCTGGCTCAAGAACTGTTAGACACGGAAATCGTAGACGCAGCCCGTGTGCTGGAAATCGTCGGAATCAGCGCGGAAAAAGCTGAACAACTTGGCATTCCCGCACTGGTCGTACCGGAAGTTTCTGTGCAGCATACCGCGCCGGAATCAGATACATTGCATGACCTATTGGAAACGCCATCGAGCGCGCCCAAGAGCAACGGTTCGCACGAATCCGACGAAACGCAAACCGAAAGCCAGCAGCAATAACGCCTTTTAGGAAATAACATCGAAGTTTGTAGGGGCGCAGCATGCTGCGCCCCTACTGATTCTAACTACTCTGTCGCTTCGGCCTTGTGTGCCTTCACAATATTCTCTGCAAGATGTGATGGCACGGTGTCGTAGTGGCTGAACTTCATGGTGTAATTGCCACGCCCACCAGTCATCGAGCGCAGTTCATTTCCGTAACGCAGCATCTCCGACAGCGGAACTTGTGCGTTGACCACGCTGCGTGACCCTTCGGTATCCATGCCTTGTACGCGCCCGCGCCGCGTGTTGAGGTCGCCCATAATGTCGCCCATCATCGCTTCCGGCACGGTGATTTGCACGTCCATGATCGGCTCTAATAGTACAGGGTTCGCTTCTGAGAATGCTTCTTTGAAGGCTTCGCGTCCGGCGATCTGGAAGGCGATGTCTTTCGAGTCAACCGGATGTTCCTTGCCATCGAACACCACCGCCTTCACGTCCACAACGGTAAAGCCAGCGATGACACCCTGTGGCAGCACCGAGCGAATGCCCTTTT
>JACMMD010000191.1 GCA_014379235.1 Anaerolineae bacterium | reverse complement strand
TGACGCCCTGCAATTGAATAGCGGTGTCCATCACGCGCTTGATGTCGGCGTTGGTGTTGTACATACTGAGCAAGTCTGGATTCAGGTCAATATAGTCCCGCAGCGCTTTTTGCTTGGCTTCCTGCGGGATCAGCTTCGCCGCTTGGTTAACCACCTCAAGCGGGATGTCCAGCGCACGACCCACGTCACGCACAGACGCCTTCGCGCCCATCGTCCCGAAGGTGATAATCGCCGCTACTTTATCCTCGCCATACTTGCGAACGGCGTAAGCGATCATCTCGGAGCGGCGGTCATCGGGGAAATCCATGTCGATGTCAGGCATACTGACGCGGCCCGGATTGAGGAAGCGCTCGAACAGCAGGTTGTTTTCAATGGGGTCGATGTTGGTGATACCGAGGCAGTACGCCACCAGACTGCCCGCGCCAGAACCGCGCACGTTCCACCACAGGTCAGCGTGACGTGCAAACTGGCACAAGTCCCACACGATCAAGAAGTACGTTTCGAAGCCCATCGTCTGAATGACATTGAGTTCGTGGTTCAGGCGGCGCAGCAGCGATTCGTCGTCGGCTTGATGCGGGAAGCGCCACTCGCGCAGCCCTTTCTCGCACAGGTAGCGCAAATAGCTCGACGCGGTATGTCCGTCGGGCACGGCGAAGTTCGGCAGATGATAGCCCTTGCGATCAAGATTGAGTTCGCACATCTCAGCGACGCGCAGCGTATTGTGCATCGCTTCCGGCATATCACCGAAATAGTTCCACATCTCCGCTGGTGTGGTCAGATAGTAGCTGGCATCGGACATATGCAGGCGCTCAGTTTCGCTTTTGAGCGCCCCTGTTTGGATACACAGCAGTGTATCGTGGGGGTCAGCATCAGACTGATTGACATAATGCACGTCGTTGGTGGCCACAAGCTGAACGGTGCTGTGGCCGCTCTTACGATAGTTGTACAGCCACTTGTTGAGCGTTTCGAGTTCGGGAATGTCGTGCTGCTGCAATTCGAGGAAGAAGTTCTCCTCACCGAACACATCCTGATACCAGCCGATGAGTTCGTGCGCGCCGTCGTCGTTGCCATCAGCGATCATCTGCGGAATCTGCGCCGCGAGACAGCCCGATGTGGCCACCAAGCCTTCCGAGTGCGCGGCCAGAAATTCGCGGTCAATGCGCGGGCGATAGTAGAAGCCCTGTAACTGCGCTTCGCTGGCCAGTTGCAGTAGGTTCAGATAGCCCGTTTCGTTCTTGGCCAGCAGCAGCAGATGGAAGGCTTTCTTATCCAACTTGGGGTCACGATCAAAGCGCGAGTTTCGTGCGAGATAAGACTCGATGCCGATGATTGGCTTGATGCCGCCGCTCTTGCAAGCGTTGTAGAACTCCATCGCGCCGAACATTGTGCCATGATCGGTGATGGCCAGCGCGGGCATCTCCAGTTCTTTAGCCCGGTCAACCAGCTTAGGAATCCGGCTCAACCCATCCAACAGCGAATACTCGGTGTGGACATGCAAATGTACAAACGGTTGGTCGGTCATGCAAGCAAACCCCGCTTTTACGATAGAACAAAATTTCAGTTATGGTATTGTCTGGATTATAGCATCGACATGCCCGAAACGAGGTTAGAAAAGCTACATCTACTTTTGCGATTCGCGGCTTATGCTATACTGACTAGGATGTTTTTCGCTTAAAATGAATAGTATTTTACCTGTAACATGAGGTTAGTAAGTTCTAACGATGCCTGAGCTACCCGAAGTTGAAACCGTCGTTCGCGGACTGCGTGAGCCGCTGATCGGGCGAACCGTGCGCGGCATGTGGCATACATGGGATCGCACTCTCCACAGCCCTGATGCCCAAGAGTTCGCCGCCCGCATCGAAGGGCAAACATTTCGCGCTATCAACCGACGCGCCAAGTACATCCTTGCTGAACTCGACCATGATATTCTGGTCGTCCATCTCAAAATGACCGGACGCTTATACGTGCTGCCCAACGAAGAGATCCACAATGATGACCGTTGGCTGCGTTTCGGCCTGCAACTCGACAACGATCAGCAGTTACGTTTTTCCGATGCGCGCAAGTTCGGGCGCGTGTATCTCACCAATGACCTGAACACCATCACGGGCAAGCTGGGGCCAGAGCCGCTCATCGACGCCTTCACCGCCGATGTTTTGCGCGAACGTCTTCAAAAGCGTCACAAGATCATCAAAGCGCTGCTGCTCGATCAAACCTTCGTCGCCGGAGTGGGCAACATCTATGCGGACGAAGCGCTGTTCCGCTCTAAAATCCATCCCTTACGCCCGTCCGATGAACTGACCGATGCCGAAGTCGCCCGCCTGTATGATGCGATTCGCGCCACGCTCAACGACGGCATCAACTATCAGGGCGCGAGTATCAGCACCTACCGCAAGCCGGATGGTACTCGCGGTGAGTCGCAGAATCACTTTTACGTTTATGGCCGCGATGGTGAACCCTGCTATACGTGTGGTCACACGATTGAGAAGATATGGGTCGCACAGCGCGGTACACATTTCTGTCCCATTTGCCAGCCAATATAGCGAACATAAAGTGAGGCACGTCTAATGGAAAGCGGATTCACTGAATTTTTGAACCAGATACCCATCGGCCCAATACTCCTGCTGTTGGCGGGATTTGGGACGCTGTTCGTGCTGCTGACCTATGTATTCATGAACCGCAGTCGTCGCCCGAAAAATGCCCTACCTGAAACACAAACCGAGTCGGGCGTGATGAACACCATCACGTCGCGTCCGGGCACAGGCGACCTACCCGATCTCGATAGTCTGCTGGGCATCGATGCCAACGCCGCGCCACCACGCAAAAGCACATTCTCGGTGCGGCTGCAAGATGGCGGCACGGTAGAAGCCGCCGAAGTGCTGGTCATTATGCGCGACATCACTACGGGCGATCTGATCGTAGAGATGAACGGCAAGGCTTACCGCGACCTCAAGCGCATCGCCAACGATGATCCTGAACTTCAGCGCCGCTATACGAACACGCTGCACGACTTATCGAGCAAATCCGCGCTGGTTGCTAAAGACATCGCGCTTGGCGAAACGCCTGCTCGCAGTGTTTCGCAGGAAGAACCCGCCACCTCTAGCGATGCACCGCCGGACTTCGAGAGCGGCGATGCGCCTATGCCTGATCTGCATTCGCTGACTGGCATGTCGCCTGCCGCAGCTTCCTACATTCCACCTGCACACACCTCGATCCCGCTGAGGCCCGGTTCGCTTCCCGGCGTTTTGCCTTCGTTT
>JACMMD010000190.1 GCA_014379235.1 Anaerolineae bacterium | reverse complement strand
TCGCCAACCAGGTCGCCGAGGCCACCGCGTCACGGCCGCCCGTGCAGGCGCTGGTCGATCGCGTCTCAGCGGTATTCGTCCCGGTGGTGATCCTCCTCGCGGTCGTCACCTTCATCGCCTGGTGGCTGGCGACCGGGGACGCGGCAATCGCATGGCGTCCGGCGGTGACGCTGCTGGTGATCGCCTGCCCGTGCGCGCTGGTCATCAGCACCCCAGTGACCGTCATCAGCGCGATTACGGCGGCGGCGCGGCGCGGCGTTCTCATCAAGGGCGGCGCGTATCTCGAAGCGCTTGGCAGCGTCAAAGCGTTCGCTTTCGACAAAACTGGAACACTCACGCATGGTCAGCCAGAAGTCATGGCCACGCGCTCGGTGGACTGCCTGACGGGGACAGCCTGTGACAAATGCGACGATGTGCTGGCGCTGGCATCGGCGGTGGAACGTCGCAGCGCGCACCCATTGGCGAAAGCGGTGGTTGGTGCTGCGGAAGCGCGGGGATTAGCCGAAGCCTATGCGCCTGCGGAAGCGGTAGAAATGCTGGCGGGGCAGGGGGTTCGCGGACGTGTGGCTGACAAGCTGGTGACGGTGGGCAGCCATCCGTTTTTCGACGCTCAATACCCGCACAGCGCCGAATTTTGTGATCTCGTTCACGATGCCGAAGCGCATGGCCAAACCACGATGCTGTTGTCTGACGGTGAACGTGTGCGCGGCTTCATCGCTGCGGCGGACGCGGTACGCGAGGACAGCCGCACTGTGATTGCTGAACTGAAAGCGCTCGGCGTGGTTTCAATTATGCTCACGGGCGATAACGCGACGGTGGCGCAGTCGATTGGCGCTCAGGTGGGCGTCGATGACGTTCGCGCCGGACTGATGCCCGAAGATAAAGTCGATGCGCTAAAGGGCCTATTGGCCAAATATGGCAGCGTAGCGATGGTCGGTGATGGCGTGAACGATACACCTGCACTTGCCGCCTCTACGGTGGGTATTGCGATGGGTGGGGCAGGCAGCGCGCAGGCGTTGGAAACTGCCGACATTGCGCTCATGGCCGACGATCTGAGCCAGCTACCTTACGCGGTGCGGCTGTCACGCTTTGCGCGGCATTTGATCGTGCAGAACGTGACTATCAGCTTTGCGACAAAATTCGTGTTCGTTGTGCTGGCGTTGGCTGGTGTAACGTCGCTGTGGCTGGCGATCCTCGCGGATGTCGGTGTGTCGCTGCTGGTCACGCTGAACGGCATGCGCCCGTTAAAATTCGAGAAATAATTAACCCCTCCCTAAATCCCTCCCCGCGAGCGGAGAGGGACTTTTGCCTACCTTCCCTGCTTGCGGCTAGGGGGACAAGGTGGCGCGTCAGCGCCGGAAGGGGTTAAGCGTTCTGGCCCACTATCGTTTCAGCCGTTTCTTCTTCATCTTCTTCTTCCGGCGCGCGAGAATACAACTGCGTCAGCCCCGCCAACCGCTCACGAATCGGATTGTCCAGTTCCTTGGCCTCAAAGCGCCACGACCAATTGCCCGCGCTGCGTCCCGGCGTATTCATGCGCGTATCCGCGCCATAGCCGAGAATGTCCTGCATCGGGATGATGAACGTATGCGCCACCGACATCATGCCGAGCCGAATCAGTTCCCAATGCGGCTCAACGATGGATTTCTCGTTGCGGTTCAGATAGCCGCACATACACTGCCGCGAGTATTCATCCGCTTCGCCGCTTCGCCACCAACCGACGGTTGTATTGTTGTCGTGTGTTCCGGTGTAAACGACGCAGTTGGGAATGTAGTGATGCGGTAGAAACGGGTTTTCGCCGCAGGGCGTGTCGAAAGCGAATTGTAGAATCTTCATTCCCGGCAAGCCGAAGCCATCGCGCAGTTCTTCGACCCCCGGTGTAATCACGCCCAAATCTTCCGCGATGATTGGCAGTTCACCG
>JACMMD010000189.1 GCA_014379235.1 Anaerolineae bacterium | reverse complement strand
TCCGATTCAAAATTCACCCTGAGCGCCCTCATGGGCCCGCAGGACGCCAACAGGCACGGCAACGTACACGGCGGCGTCATCATGAAAATGGTCGATGAAGCAGGTGCGTTGGTGGCCATGCGCCATGCTAATGCCCCTGTTGTCACTGTTACCATCGACTCGATGACCTTCTTGCAGCCGATCTTTCTTGGAAATCTCGTCCTGTGCAACGCCGAATTGACCTATGTTGGCCGCACGTCGATGGAAGTGTATATCGAAGTTGTCGCGGAAAATCCATTAGAGAACACGTCAAACGTGACCAATTCCGCTTATGCGGTCTACGTTGCCCTTGATAATGAGGGTCGCCCTGCCCCTGTGCCACCGCTTATCTACGAGACCGACGCCGAGCGCGCCAATGCCAGCGCAGCGCAAGCGCGTCAGGAATACCGCAAGCAGCAAAAAGCTGCCCATATAGCGCGTCAGGAAAGCGGGACAAAACCATGAGCGATGATTTATCGGTCAGCGCCAGCAGCGATGTACAGCCAGAATCGACCCTGCTTCGCATCCTTAGCCATGCCGGAGCGCAGTCAATCCTCGATACCGACGAGCCTGACCTCGGACTAGCCGAGCATCGACCCTACCCATTTCTGGCGATTGTCGGCCAATACGAGATGCGTATCGCGCTGATGTTGTCGGTGATTAATCCGGCAGTTGGCGGTGTTTTGCTCATCGGCCCGCGTGGCACAGGCAAAACAACCGCCGTTCGCAGCGTAACCACTATTCTCCCCGAAGTCGAAGTCAGCGATTGCGAAGAGGGTGCTCTGCCCGACGATCTAGCGTTGGAAGGCGCGGACGTTCTCTATCCCGACTGCTTCGAAAAATTCAACGAGGGTCAGCCGATCTCCCATTACGAAGGCGTGAAACTGGTCGAACTGCCCTTGAATGCGCGCCTCGATGATGTTGTAGGCGGCATCAACGAACGCATCGCCGTGCAGCAGCAGCGCATCCGTTTGGAGCGCGGCATCCTCGCCCGTGCCGATAACAACTTGCTCTATGTGGACGAGGTGAATCTGCTCTCCGACGAAATTGTAGATGCCATCCTCGATGCCGCCGCGCAGGGTGCATATACCGTTCGGCGCGGCGCGATGGCCGGCACGTATCGTTCGCGCTTTGTATTGATCGGCTCGATGAACCCCGAAGAAGGCCGTTTACGCCCGCAGATTCTAGATCGTTTCGGCCTGCGCGTGAACGTTCGCGGCCTCACAGCAAAGGAAGAACGTCTCGAAGTCTATCATCGCGTCCGTTCCTATCGTCTGCGTCCGAGCGCCTTCATTCGCCAGTGGGATTTAGCAACGACAGAAACCCGCGAAGACATCGTATTCGCCCGCGAACTGTTGAAGGAAACGAAACTATCTGACGAAGCGCTAGATATTGGAATGCGCTTGGTACAAGACCTCGACATCGATTCGCATCGAGCCGAGTACACCATGTTCGAGGCGGCCCGCGCCCACGCCGCCGCCGATGGCCGCGACATCGCAACCGTGTTCGATATTCGCGCCGTCGCGCCGATGGCCCTACGTCAGCGCCGCAGCGAATTCATGGTGAACTTCTTCGAGAGCCAGCACCGCGAAGACGAAGAAATCCGCGCCCGTATCGACGCCCTTTCTCAAACGCCTAGCTAAGAGGCCGTCATATGTCACAACAATCTATACAGCATCGAGCCGCACTGCCCTTGTGGCCATTTCTGCTTCTACTGTTGATCGCTTACGCGCTGCCTTGGCTCGTGAACCTCGGCGTTAGCCTCACTCCCGGCGGCTACGATCTCGCGGAGTGGGCCAGTATTCATCCGGCGGTGCGCTTCGGTAATCCGCCATTGATAACCAGTCTGCTGCTGAGGTTTCCCTTGGCCTGTATTGCATTACTGGCAGCGCTCAACACCAGCGTGAAGCGTTTTTCATGGCGCTGGTGGCTAAAGGTTGTATTCGTTGGCTTGATTGCTGCGGCGCTTTTGCCACCGTTAGAATTTATTACCGTCTTCCGCGACGATCCCAACTACCAGCAGCAGTTTCTCATCGCACTTGTAGTGTTGATTGGCGGGGCTGTTGGTGTGTTCGGAGTGATACAGCGTTGGCGGCAGTGGTTGACCATCGCCTTAGCGCTGGTAGGGGCGGGCATGAGCCTTATCGGGCTGCTGCAAGCCTACCAACTCATGCAGCAGTTTCGACTGCCGACGCAAATCGGCGTGGGTAGCATAGCGATGGCTCTCATATTCCTCGCGTTAGCGGCTGAACGCGCCGCTCATATCATTCGTCACCGAAGCGTCATATCGACCACCACACACCAAGCCACGCAGACAACATAAGCAAAACAGGGCAGCGCGGTTGAATGCGCTGCCCTGCTGTTCGTCGTTGAATGGGAAATGAAGCGCGTTAGCGGCGACTATTCGCAGGCGATTATTCGCCCGTATCCATATGGGTGCGGATATAGTCAACGGCTTCGCCTACCGTCGTGATCTTCTGCGCGTCTTCGTCGGAAATATCCCCGCCGAATTCTTCTTCAAACGCCATGATAAGT
>JACMMD010000188.1 GCA_014379235.1 Anaerolineae bacterium | reverse complement strand
TATCACATCCTGCAAGTGACCGAAGAAACGACAGAGGTCGATGCTGTTCATTTGCGGCATGTGCTTCTCGCCACGTCCGAAGAAGCGCAGACCGTTCTTAGCCGGCTGCAAGCGGGCGAAGATTTCGCGGCGGTGGCCCGTGAAGTTTCGCGTGACCTAAGTGCGGCGGGCAGCGGTGGCGATAGCCTGATGATTGCCTCGAACGGTCAAGCTAGGGGCGCGTATACGGTGGAGCAAATGGTCGTGCCGATAGCTGATGCGGTGTTTGCAGCCGATGTCAACGAGGGCGATATTATCGGGCCGCTGGAAACAGAGTTTGGTTTTTTGGTCATCCAGATTGAATCGCTGGGACTGCGCGAACCCAACCCTGAACGTCTACAACTATTCCTTGATGATTTCATGCAGCGTTGGGAAGCGGCAGAAACACGCGGTACGAGCGTCCAGCGCAGCGAGGCTTGGCAGAGCTTCGTACCCAGCGACCCGCTGCCCTCAGATGTCGATGAACAGTTGGCGACGGTTGATACGCTTATCGCTGAGGCCGCCGCTAGTTAAAACTCCCAGCAAATACGGGCAAGGCATGCCTTGCCCCTACACATGTTTATGGCAAGAAAGGTTCATCATGACCGATAACGACACGATTACCAAAGCCGAACTACTGCCGCTTATTCAACAGGGATGGGATGAGTTTCAGGTGTATCTTTCCACACTGAGCGAAACGCAGCTTACCACGCCGAAAGACGCCGCAGGCTGGACGGCCAAAGACCACATCATCCACCTTGCCATGTGGGAAGACGGCATCTATGCGTTGTTTCAGGGGCAGTTACGGCACGAGTACATGGGCATCCCGAAAGCGACTTGGGACACTCACGATTATGACCAGATCAACGCGATCATTCATGAACGCTACAAAGACATGCCGCTCGATGAGGTGTTGAGTACCTTCCGCCGCGTGCATGAGCGCCTTTTCAATCAGGTTCAGTCGATGTCGGACGAAGATTTGCATCAGCCTTACCGCCATTACCAGCCAGACTCGACACAGGATGGCCCGGCTATCAACTGGGTGAGCGGCGATACCTTTGAGCATTACGCCGCACATCGGCCATGGATCGAGGCAATTGTTCGGCAGGCATAAAAACGAGGGCGCAGCACGCTGCGCCCCTACAATCTGCAACCCCGCTTGCGATTATTCGTATAAATCAATAAGCAACGGCATGATGATCGTTGTCTTGTTGTGCATGTATCAAGGAACGGCGAATGGCAACCAACACGGCGATTTCGGTTCAACACATTTCCAAGTCCTACGGGAACTTCAAGGCCGTTGATGACCTGACGTTCGACGTTTATGGCGGCGAGGTGTTCGCGCTGCTGGGGCCGAACGGCTCTGGCAAAACAACTACTATCCGCATGATCTTGGACATTCTGCGGCCCGATGCGGGCGTGATTCAAGTGCTTGGCGGGCCGATCACCGACGCGACCAAAGACCGCATCGGCTACCTGCCCGAAGAACGCGGGCTGTATCGCAATGTGCCCGTGTTGGAGATGATGAGCTATCTTGGACGGCTCAAAGGGCTGTCTGGAAACGATGCCAAGAAACGCAGCCTCGCGCTGTTGGAAAAGCTCGAACTAGCTGAACACGCCAAGAAAAAGATCAGCGAACTCAGCAAGGGTATGCAGCAGAAAGTTCAGTTCGCGGTGACGGTCTTACACGATCCGGCTCTGATTATCATCGACGAGCCGTTTTCGGGCCTCGACCCGGTGAACACGCTGGTGATTAAGGCGCTGCTGTTGGAGTTCCGCGATAAGGGCGGGGCGGTGGTCATGAGCACCCATCAGATGCAGCAGGTCGAGGAAATGTGCAACCGCCTGCTGATGATTCATCGCGGACAGCAGCGTTTGTATGGGCCGCTGGAAGACATTCGCAAACAGTACGCGCAGCACGCCATCATCGTTGAAGGTGAGGGCAACTGGTCGTCGCTTCCCGGTGTCATCCGCGTTGAGCAGGCGCAGAACGGTGCGCGGGAGTCCGATCATCAAGCGATGCTGTATCTGGACGCGCAGACCTCGCCGGACGCGGTGCTGGCGGCGATTGCATCCTCACGCCAGATGAACATTCGCCGCTTTGAACTGGCCGTGCCTGACCTGAACGAAATCTTCATTCGCGTAGTCGAGGGCGAACGTCATGCTCAATAAAGCGCTCATCGTTGCGCGGCGCGAATACGGCTTCAACGTGCGGCGTCCCGGCTTTTTGTTCGCCGCGTTCGGGATGCCAATCTTTCTGGTGTTCATGATCTTCATCGTCACTCTGGTTATCGCCAGCACCGAAGAAGACCTTGAACGCTTGGGCACGATTGGCTATGTCGATCACTCCGACGTTCTATCTGAAGCCGTCGCGGTGCCTGCGACGTTCGCCACATTCGAGGACGAGACATCGGCGCGGACTGCGCTGGACGAAAGCACCATCGGCGCGTACTTCGTCGTGCCAGAGGATTATCTCAACAGTGGCGATGTGACGCTTTATGGCAACTCCGGTCTGCCAGATGCGCTGCATGATGCGATCTCAGATTTTCTCGTGGCCAATCTGAGCGCAAAAGCCGACGGCGAACTACCCGTCGAGCGTATCATTACGCCTGTTCACACGACCTACTTTTTAATCAACAGTGGGCGGACGCTCAACGAGGAGATTTTTATCCTCGTGTTTCTGCCCTTTATTTTCGCAATCGTGTTCATGATCGCCACACAGGTCAGCAGCGGCTATCTCATGGGCGGTGTGGTCGAAGAAAAATCGACACGCATCATGGAAATTCTGATTACC
>JACMMD010000187.1 GCA_014379235.1 Anaerolineae bacterium | reverse complement strand
TTCGGATGCGTTTTCAATGGTGATCGCTGCGGGTTGGGAGTTTATCGCGGGTATCTCAATCGTAGTCAGCGGTGAATTTGGCGTCGATGTGTTAAGCATGGGAACAGCCGCCGCGCACTGCCCTCTGTCGAGTCGATTGAAAGCGTCAAGCCCGATAACCAGCGCGAATAACGCGATACACAGCCCGCCCATGATAACGACAGCAGCTATAGCACCTAACCCTAAGCAAGCAAATATACGGATCATTCCGATTGTTTCCTATTTTGCTGTTATATACACCAAACCCGCTGCGATTGCTTGCTCTTCGTTCAAATCCGCCCTATTCATGACGCGCTCTACATCCAAAGGCGGAAGAATTGAAAAACCGTTGCGGTGTATCCTGTAACTAGTTTCGGTAAACAGACAGTTATCAGGATACGAAAAAGGAACAGCACATATCATGGCTATCCAACCTAATCTGGTCAAGACAATCGAAAAACTGCAACAACAGATACAGGGCGTGGTACTTGCTGCTGGCGAACCCGCTTACGAAGATGCCCGCCGTGCATGGAACGTCACTGTTGACCAACATCCGGCGCTGATCGTCGTCGCTCACAGCGCGGCAGACATTGTGCAGGCGGTTCGTTTTGCCCGCGCCGAAGGTCTGGACATCGCGGTACAGGGCACGGGTCACGGCGTCGTTCGCGCTGCTGATGGCGCGCTACTGATCGTTACCTCGAAAATGAAGGGGCTGCAAATCGACGTTGCGGCGCAGACCGCATGGCTCGAACCCGGTTTGAAGTGGGGCGAAGTGCTGGCGAAGGCGCAGGCCGTTGGGCTGGCTCCGCTGCTTGGCTCGTCCACCGATGTCGGTGTCGTCGGTTACACGCTCGGCGGCGGCATGGGCTGGTTGGCGCGCAAGTACGGTCTATCGGCAGATAACGTCGTCTATTTTGAACTGGTCACGGCGGATGGAAAGTTGATCCGCGTCAGCAATACTGAAAACGCCGACCTGTTCTGGGCGCTGCGCGGCGGCGGCGGTGCGTTCGGCATCGTCACGGGCATGGAAATCAAGCTGTTCCCGGTGACAACTGTCTACGGCGGCAACCTGTATTATCCGGCTGAGATGGCCAAAGAAGTCATCACGCGCTACCGTGAATGGATCAAGGACGCGCCGGACGAACTCACCTCGTCGTTCCTGATTGCGAACTATCCTGACATACCGCAGATGCCCGATCCACTGCGTGGTAAATCGTTCGTGCAGGTACGCGGCTTGTTCAGCGGGTCGGTTGAACAGGGCAAAGAGATGCTCAAGTTCTGGCGCGATTGGCAAGCACCGATCATCGACGCATGGGTGGAGATGCCCTTCGCGGCAGCCGCCACCATCAGCAACGACCCCGAAGACCCGATGCCATCGTTCTCGACCAGCGCTTGGCTGCGTGAACTCAGCGACGAAGCGATTGATACGATTATCCAGTACGGTCACTCGGTCAATGGATCGTCGCCGCTGCTTATCGCAGAAGTCCGCAACGCAGGCGGCGCGATCTCAAAGGTTGACCCGCACAGCAGCGCTTATGGCAATCGTGATGCGGCGTACATCTTGCATATGCTCAGTCTCGCGCCGACGCCCGAAGCGCATCACTTCCTGTCGCAGTATGCGAACCAGTTCCGCAGCGCCATGCAGCCGTGGTTGACAGGCGGCGTGTATATGAACTTTCTTGAGGGGCAAGAATCGCGGGAGCGGGTGAAGCAGGGCTTTCTACCGGAGAACTACAAGCGCTTGACCGAGGTCAAGGCCAAGTACGACCCGGACAACTACTTCAGCTTCGGCTTCAACATCCCGCCGGCGGGCAGCATCTAGCCGTTAGCGCGCTGAGTACAGCGTTTCAGCAAGCGTAGGGGCGACACATGTGTCGCCCCTACGTAATAACCGCTATTCCACGTCTCTCCCCGCGATCATTGTCTGCACAAAAAACTCGGTGTCCTCATCAGGCACTATCCCGCTCAAGGCGTGAGCCGCTGCCAGCGTCGCCGCTTCATCTAATCCCTGCGCCGCTACCGTCATTGCAAGGCGCATCTTTGACAGCAGCGCGGCAAACTCCATCCGAGACATCACCGCATCGCCATGTCCTTCGATGTAATGGTCAGCCTCGAAGCCTTGCAGCGTCTCCATCAGTGGCAGCAGCCGCTTCGCCGTGAAATGCGGTATCGGACTGTAAACCGTTTGATACAGTGCGTCACCGAGAAACAACACACGGTCAGGTTCGACATAAATGAC
>JACMMD010000015.1 GCA_014379235.1 Anaerolineae bacterium | reverse complement strand
CCGCGCCATCTCGAACGGCGTGGACATCAACGCCGCCCAAGCCGAAGGCCGCGCCCGATTGCAGCAGCGAATCGAAGGGCGTTCTCAAGCTGGCAGCAGTGCCGGACGACAGCGCCTCTTACTTTTCAGTGGGCTGGCGGCTGCCGCCGCCGCAGTGATACTGGTGTTTGGCGTCGTCGCTCTGAGTCTGCAAAGCGCCGATTCGAGAGGCGTCTTTATGGTGGCAAATCCCACGTCAGAGTCCGTCGTGGTCACTGTACCGCTCATGGTAACGTCCATGCCCGAACCCTCTCTCGAAGTCGTCGCTGCGTCTACGCTGCCATTTGACTCCGGTCTGATGGGCACACCTACACCCCTACCTTCTGCCACGCCTCCCGTTGTTGGCATCATATACACAACGGTAACCGATGGAACAGAAATGGCCGCACCGATTTCAGTCACCGACATTTATTCGACTGCCACAACACTGGCTGGCCCGCTTGACCCGATGACTACAACGCCAATCCCGCTGCACGCAGGGCCATCAGCGACGCGGGATATGAGCGGCGACATTGTGGCCACATCGGTGCTGTCGATGTCGCCCGTGCCGATGACATCTGCCGCTATCAATGGGCTGGCTTCGACAACAGCAATGCCCAGCGCCACCATAACGGCGACGGTGACGGTCACTGCAACACCGCCGGGAACAGCGACACTCGCGCCGACCATGCAAATCGCCGGCACACAGGTCGCGCTCCTGACCACATTCGAGCCGTTCCCTGCAACGGTTACGCCAGCAGCGGCGATTCAAGTCATTCCCTTGAGCGCGGGCGAGATCGACGATAACGCGGATTGGGACACCTACCTGATCTATCGCCGTAACTACCTGCTCACGCCGCCCGCGCCCGTTCTCGACATCGACGTGACCGGACACCAGTTCATCCGCGTGACCAACGCCGAAGGTTATCCAGTACTTGGCGCGCAGGTATTCGTTTATGCGGGGCAAACACTGGTCAGCGAAACCCGCACGATGGCCACGGGCGAAACGCTGTTCTTCCCGCATGCCCGCGCCGAAAGCAGCGGTTATCAGTCATTCCGTGTCGTCGTGCAGCGTGAACAGTCACAAAGCGCCGTCGAGTTCACGCTCGAACCGTTACATGGGCCGCTGTGGAACGTTGCGCTGCCGGACGTCACGCTGGATTACAACCCGATCAACGTCGATGTCGTGTTCCTGCTGGATGCAACCGGCAGTATGGCCGACGAAATCGCCCAACTGCAAAACAATATTCTCGCCATCTCATCGCAGATCGACGCACTTCCCGGCAACATCGACGCGCATTACGGCCTCGTCACCTATCGAGATCGCGGCGAGCGAGACATTACGCAGCTCTACGATCTGACGTCGAACCTGTCCGATTTCCAGCAAACACTCAACGCGGTACAGGCTGGCGGCGGCGGTGATTATCCTGAGTCGCTCAACCAAGCACTGGATGAAACGCTCGACCTGATCCAGTGGCGTGGCAGTGATACTATCAAGCTGGTGTTCCTTGTGGCCGATGCGCCGCCGCATCTCGATTATCCCAACGATACGCCCTACACGCAGTCGTTGATTGCGGCGGCCCGACGCGGCATCAAGATTCATCCGATTGCGTCCAGCGGCCTCGATCAGCAGGGCGAGTTCATCCTGCGTCAGATCGCGCAGTACACGCTCGGACACTTCGTTTTTCTGACCTACGAACAGGGTGGCTCTGGCCCTACTGGCACAACCCGCTCTGATCTCAATGTGGGCATACCGGACAACCCCGCCGATCCGCAGGACGAAGGCGATTACACGGTTGAACAGTTGGACGAACTGGTGCTGCGCCTGATCACCGACGAGATCAACGCGCTCGGTCAGCGCTATCCGGTTGGGACACCTGTGCCCTTATCGACCCGTCCTGCTGTGGCGATTAATCAGAGCAGCTTCAATCCTACGCCACCGCTGCCAACATGGACGCCGTCATGGACGCCGCCACCTCTACCGACGGACGTGCGTACACCCATCGTGCAGGCCGCTCTGCTGAACTCGACGGCGCTGTCGCTGCGTCTGAACTTCGGTGTGGTTGTACTAATTGTCGCCCTGCTTGGCTTGCTGGCTTATGCGCTGCTGTCACGCTGGTGGTATGGACGTAACTTCCCGCCGTCGAGTCCCGGCTTCAAGCGCAAGCACGGCGAAAAGCGCAAACTCGGCGATTTGGAAGTGGTCATCGTCGAGGACGAGTAAGCGGTTTTGTCGGGGCGTTCAATTGAACGCCCCGCCAGCGTTATAATAGGAGCAGATGGATAAGGAGTAATCTCGATGGCCGACCAAATTCTGCGCCCAGATTTAATCGAACGCCTGCAAGCCCTCGCCCGCCGCAAAAACCGCGACGTGAACGAGTTAGTCGAGGATTACTTAGAAACAGTTGCAGACGTTGAAGCATTCGATGAGGAAGCCTCTAATGCTGCTTCAGCTTCAAATCCGCTGCTTACGATGGTTGAGTTCGCACAAAAAGCGAACTTGAAATTTACTGACAACTGCGATTACCTCAAATTGCTTCCCTAATAATGTCAACCAAAGCCAAGCGCACCGAAAATCGAGCGCCTGAAACACTCCTCTGGGCGATGACATTTGACTATGAAATCACGCTGCCGATGGACAAATGTATTGACCGCCTGCAACT
>JACMMD010000186.1 GCA_014379235.1 Anaerolineae bacterium | reverse complement strand
GGTCTCAGACCTGCCCCTACAGCAGGTTGATCTCGGTGGCCCGCGCAAGCGCCTGTGTGCGGCTGTTGACGTTGAGCTTGCCGTAGATGTTGCGCGTGTGAACCTTTATCGTACCCACTGAAAGATACAAGCGCTCGGCAATGTCGCGGTTTGAAAGTCCATCGGCAATCAGGCTCAAGACTTCTAACTCGCGTTCGCTGAGAGGGTCTAGCAGCGATTGTTTCGCGGGGATAATCGGACGTGCAGCGTCATCCAGTTCGCCAAGCAATGAACGAATGGTTGTTTCTAAGTCAAGCTGGCTGCCGCGTTCCCATGCCGCTTGAAACGCATCCTCTCCGAGTTGACGGTTAAGTTCAGCGCGTAGACGATCTAACAGCGCCCAATGATGCAGCCAACCGCTTGCCCACGCAGGTTGATGAAAAGCTAAGGCCAAGAGTTCAGCGGCATGTTCAAAGTCACCGTCATGAGCAAGGGCCGCTGCTTCTATTGCAAGACAGACTGTCCCTGCGGTAGGATCGTCTCGCTGTTCCCAATCTTGAAAGTTGTAATCCTGTCGTGCGGTTTGAAAATCTCCAAGTCCACAGGCGGCCACAGCTTGTCCAAAGCGTGCGGCCATAACATTGTGACCACCGAAGAATGGTTCGAGCGAAAGCGTATAGTTTTGATGGGCCAGCGCTAAACCTTTTTCATAATTTTCGTCGATGATACAGCTTAGGAATGCCATCAGCCCCGCCGACATCATTTTACCGTCGAGGTTATTGGCTTCTTCGGATTGTTCGCGCATTTCTTCAACAATGGCGAGGGCCTCGTCTAAGTCACCCTTTAGCGTGACCAGCTCTGACAGTTTGAACATCGCGTGTAAGATACCTTTTAAGCTGCTGATCTCACGCATTAGGGTGAGTGCCTGCCGGGTGTAGCGTTCGCATTCGACGTAATTTAACTGCCCTTCCATAGACACGGCGAGATTGAGCGTTACCCACGCGATGCCGTTGCGATCTCCAATTTCTGTTCGTAGTTCGAGGCTGTGCTGAAGAATAGCGATGCTCGGGTCATAATCTCTGGTAGGTACTGAACAAGGGGCCAACCACGCAATCGAATCGGCGGCATAAAATAGATCCCCAAGCGCCTCGAAAATGGCGGAGCTTTCTTCAAAACACGCGACGGCTCTAGGGTCAGGAAAGGGCAATTTGTTATCTGCTTCCCAAAATGCGACAATGCCTGCTACCATCAAACAGTAGCCGATCTCTGACTGATCTTGGTGTGCTCGCGCTACTGCTAAACAGGTGTCAATTTGAGCGCGGAGATCTTGCTCAATTCGAATATTGCCTAATAAGATCAAGCGTATGAGGCGGGCCTGGATGCGGCGGAGCATCGGCTCCAGTTCAGGGCTGAGGAGCTGCGGAAACCGTTCAACCGCTTGCCGCAGCAGCGCTACAACTTCGGGATAACGCCCACGCATATCGGCGAAAAAATGCAGGCTTTCAACCGCATCATTAAGTACGGCAAAATGCCCCTGCTGTGTGGCAATTTGCCAAGCGTTACGAATGTTTTCGTAATCAACGGCGATAGCATCTAAGGACGTGATTTGGTGGTGAGCCTTGATGTCGCCTTCTAGCCGGTGCAGCATTCCAAGATAGTATTCGATGTAAGCCTGCTGCACAGCCGCTGTTTGATCGGCGGCTTCTAACTGCTCTACACCGAACTGTCGCAGCAGTTCGTGAACGTCGTAACGTCCTGACGTGCTCAAACGTACCAGCGATTTATCGACCAGCCCGGCCAGTAAATACAGAGATGCGTCGGCTACAACTTCCGCTGCCTCACGGGTAAATCCGCCGCGAAATACTGACAGCTTGCGGAATACGTCACGTTCTTCTTTTAAAAGAAGCTCCCACGAATGGCTAAACACCGAGCGAATACTGCGATGACGTTCCGGCAGGTTACGCGAACGGGTCGCTAGAATATCCATGTTGTTCTGGATTTCATGAGCGATGTCGGCAGGTTGCAGCGTTTTCAGCCAGCCCGCCGCCAATTCAATGGCGAGCGGCATCCCCTCCACCAAACGGCAGATTTCTACGATGCTGCGGCTGTCATCGGTCAGGTCGAAGTCGCCGCGTATCCGCCGCGCATGATCCAGAAACAACTGCACCGCGCTGAAATCCGAAAGCGGTGTGCCATTTTCGTGATCGGGGTAGGCGAGTCCCGATATTTGGCGCGTCCATTCTTCCTGAAGATTGAGCGCCTCGCGGGAAGTAACGAGGATTTTCAGGTTGGTGGTAGTCGCTAAGATTTCAGAAATGATGTCCACGCCGTCTAAGACGTGTTCAAAATTGTCGATGACCAGCAGGATGTGTTTGGCGTGTTTCTCACTGAGGTAAGCGAGAAATTGTTCGCGCGGGTCGCGGTTGTCTTGTTGGAATTGAAAGGGCATGGCGTCGGCAATCGCTGTGAGAATATCATCGGCGTCACACAGCGGAGCCAGCGGCACAAAATAGTCACCGTCGGGGAACGAAACGCTCTTGCGCGCCGCGACTTCGAGCGCCAAGCGTGTTTTGCCAATGCCACCATGTCCGACTAATGTCAACAAGCGGCATGATGGGTCATCCAACAGCGCGCCAATCTCTTCGATTTCTTGAGATCGACCAATGAAGGTGTTCGGCGTGACGGCTAAATTGTGCATCCCACGTCCCTAGTGTTGTGGTCGGAAACTCATGTCTATTATATGACAGAATGAGGGCTGGGGAAGTGCTGGATGCAAACTTTTGTTCTAAATTGCGACCCTAAGTTCCGCTTAATTTTCTGGCGATCCGTCGATAATGTTCAGTCATGGGATGGTCGGGATAGTGCTGCGCGAAAATACCTCTGCTGGCGAGGTTCATCATCTCCTCTGAATGTGGCAAAACGGCGGCGACTTCGATGCCATACGTCGTTTCGACTTCGGACTTTACCTCATCCGGTTTGAGGATGCGCGGCGTCTTGTTGACGACCAGCATCAGGTTGGGTACGCCAAGCTGCTGCGCTACCTGAACTGTAATGTATGTTCCTTCGTAGTCTTGCTGATCGGGGCGCATGACGATCACGAGGGTATTCGACATCACCATCGACAGTAGGGTTTCTTCGTTCAAACCGGGGTGCGTGTCGATAATCAGATAATCCAGATCAAGCGCTTTGACGAGGCCGGTAAAGCCTGTCGTGAGCTTCTGTGCATCATAACCTTCGCGTAAAACGCGGCTGATCTCGCCGGGTTTGGTGCTGGACGGGATTAAGAACAACTTCCCATCTCCGCTGATTTGGGCTGGAGTCACGTCCTGTGCAACGGTGTTGATGGCCGCGCCGCGCCATAAATAATCGTTGAGGGTAGCCCCCAGCGAATCGCCGCGCAGCCCAAACAGAACGTGTATTCCGGGTGATTGAATATCCGTATCGACCACGCCGACACGGTATCCTTCGGTGCTCAACAACGCTGCGACATTGGCGACGGTGTTGGATTTTCCTGTACCGCCGCGAAAACTATGGACGGAGACGATATTTCCCATGACGATTCCTATTAAGGTGATGTTGAGACTAAGATAGCATAGCCGTTCAGCGAAGGCAAACAGGGCAACCCCACAAAACGCAAGAAGTGGAACTAAGCTGACAGGAATATCGTTTATCGCCAACCTAAAATGGTAAGGCATGAGGTAAAATCCCTATCAGTGTAGCAATAGGGACACGATAGAGGAGAGTAGGCGAGAATGGGTGTGATACACCGTCGGAAAAACGATGGGGCAGACTGGGAATGGGAAGGCGTTGACGTTTATTCCTACAACAGCAATGAAGCGACCAAACAAGTGCTGATCGGTCATGCCGACGGCGCGCATAATTTTGAGGTTCGCTATTTTACAATTCCGCCGCGTGGTTTTAGCAGCATGGATCGGCACGCTCACGATCATGGCGTGATGATTGTGCATGGCCGCTCACGGGTACAGCTTGGCGACAAGTTCGAGGAAATCGGGCCGGGCGATGTTGTATATATTCCCTGCTATGAGCCGCACCAGTTCGAGAATTTGACCGATGAACCGATGACATTTCTGTGCATTATCCCGCCGAAACCGCTTGATGTAGATCCCACGCTAAAGACAATGACGGCGGAAGCGCCTGCCGTAACGGGATAATCGTGAAACTGTAGGGGCACGGCGAACTTCGTTCGTTATCGTGCCCCTACAGACGATGCCTAAAAGTAGCGCTTGCCACGCCGAGCGCTGATAAGTTCGGTGTTCATGCCGACCCAATGCAGCGAACCACTGTAGCGCCCGTGTTCGATCTTCACACAGCGATCCATGATGACCGTCAGCCCGCCCGCCTCCGCGATGTGCGCTGCTTCGAGGTTGACGACGCGCAGTTGCAGCCACAGCGTTTTCGCGCCGATCTGTACGGCTTGCTTGGCGATCTCGACGCATTCATCCGGGTTGCGGAACACATCGACCATATCGACGGGTTCGGGGATGCTCAACAAGTTGGGATACGACTTCTCGCCCAAGATTTCGTCGGCGCGCGGGTTGACCGGAATGATGCGGTAGCCCTCCGACTTGAGATACGTCCCGACAAAGTAGCTCGGACGCTCTGGCTTGGGGGATAAGCCGACGATGGCGATGGTCTTGGTCGTATGCAGCACGCGCCGAATCGCACCCGAATCGAGATACTTCCGCGCGTCCTCGTCGGAGAGGATGGTATTCATTGTTACGTCGCTTGCAAGGCTTGATCCAAGTCCCACAATAAGTCCTCCGTCGTCTCTAAGCCAATCGATAAGCGAATCATGCCCGCCTCGATGCCCGCCGCTGTCAGTTCGGCGTCGGAAAGCTGCTGATGCGTGGTCGAGCCGGGATGAATGACCAAACTGC
>JACMMD010000014.1 GCA_014379235.1 Anaerolineae bacterium | reverse complement strand
GAACGTGCGGGTCGCGGGTATCGAAGAAGGTCGCAGCGCCGCCAGCTAACGCGGGCGTTTGTTTCCGTACCTGAATCAAGCGGCGCAGGGTTTGGAACACACGCCCCGGAATAGTGCTGGTGTCGTGGCGCAGTTCGGCGCGCTGCCAATCGAACGGCGGGCGGTGTACCCATCGACTGTCACGCGCTTTGCCCGCTTCAAGTTCGTAGCCGTAATAGTTGGTGGTGGCCAGTTCGTCACCGAGATACAGCAGCGGGATGCCGCCAGCGCTGAGGATGACGCTGTGAATCAGCAGAATCCGGCGCAGCGCATATTCGATGAGGGTGTCGTCGCCGCTCGATAAGGCGCGTTCCAGCCCTGCGAGTGAGGCGGTTGTGCCACAGATTCGCATGTCCAGCGTGTGTGGGTTGAAGTTGAACGGGATTCCTGCCGCGAAACTACCGGGAAATTCACCCGTGTAGAAGGCGTTCAAAAAGCGTCGGTGGTCGAAACCGTTGTAGATTCGTACTTCGGCGGCATCCTCGTCGGCAAAGCTCCAGCCGATGTCATCATGAGAGCGCACGTAGTTCACCCATGAGCTTTTTTCGTCGGGCAGTGGAAAGCGCTTGACCATCGAATGGCGCAGCAGCTTGACCTCACGGGTAGCCAGTGATTCCCACAACAGCGCCATCAGCGTCGGGTTGTAGGAGATAGGGCATTCTTCCCAAGCGATGTAACTGGCTACGTCATCAGGATGGACGATGGCTTCGGACTTGAATAACAGGGCCGGCGCGGCGATCCGCATGACGGTATTGAAGGCGCGGATAATCAGGTGCGCTTCGGGCAGGCTTTCGGAGATTGTGCCGGGTCGTTTCCAGACGAAGGGTACAGCGTCCAAACGCAGAATCTCGACGCCCTGATTGGCGAGGAACAGCATCTCTTCGAGCATGGCGCGGAATACGGCGGGATTGCTGTAGTTCAAATCCCACTGAAAGCGGTTGAATGTCGTCCATACCCATTTGTCGAGTTTTGGCTGATAAGTGAAGCTCCCTGGCGCTTGTTCGGGGAAGATTTCGCGCAGATTATTTTCGTATTCGTCAGGCAAGGTGCGGTCATCGAACATCAGATAAAACTCTTGATAGTCCGCGTCGCCTTTTAGAGCGCACTTGGCCCAATCGTGTTCGTCCGATGTGTGGTTGAACACGAAATCCAACACGAGGCTGATACCATGTTGGCGCAGTTCGGCGGCTAATGCGGCCAATTCGTCCATCGTGCCGAGCGTGGGGTCAACATCGCGGAAACTGCTGACCGCGTAGCCACCATCATTATGGTCAGCGGGAGCACGGAACAGTGGCATCAGATGCAGATAGGTGAGTCCGAGTTCTTCGAAGTAGCCGATGTGGTCACGAACGCCCTGCAAATTTTCGGCGAACAGCTTGACGTAGAATACGCCACCCATCATGTTTTCATCCCGAAACCACAGCGGGTTTGCTTCACGCTGATAGTCAAGCGCTTTGAGTTCCGGCGGACGGACGGCGAACATGCGCGTCGCCGTCATGATGATCTGTTCAAGGTGGTAGAAAAAGTCGTACTGATCGCCATACAGCGGATGCAGCAGAGTGAACAATGGCGGAAAGTAGCTTTTTAGGCGTGAGATGAAAAGGTCGCGGTCAGGCATTTCAGAAAGCACAGGTTCGAGACGTGGTAGTAAACGCAGCAGAGATTTTTCGGCTTGTCTTGCCAGCCAGTCGGTATTCTGCATGATTAAGTTTCCCAATAATTCCACAACACAACGTTTATTATAACTACTCGGTCAGACAGTCTGAAATTTAAGGATTTGATCTTTATACATCTATGTTCTGGGTTGCTAAAAAATACTATTGTGGATATGCTTAACGAAGCGTAAGGGAACAGTTAATCAGGCGGGTTTTTATGGAAGCCAACAGTGAAAACGCCCATGTTCTTGTCGTCGATGACGAGGGCGCGATTCGCTACTCGGTGAGTAAAACGTTGCAGCGCGTTGGCTATAATGTTGGCGAAGCCGCGAGCGGCGAAGACGCACTCGAAATGATGAGCGGGCAGTATTACGACGTGGTGTTGACGGACATTCGTATGCCCGGCCTGACTGGCGTCGAACTGTTGAAGCGCATCAAAGAGGCCGAGCCGGATGCGGTGGTGATCTTGATGACGGGCTATGCCAGTCTTGGTACGGCGGTAGAAAGCCTGCGGCTTGGCGCGCATGATTATCTGATTAAGCCCAGTTCCAGTCAGGACATTCGTCAAAGTGTGGCGCGCGGCATCGAACGGGCGCGCAACTTGCGCCGCCGCCGTGAACTGCTGGATTTGATTCGCAGCAACTTGCGCGAACTGACGACAGCGGACATCGAACCAGCCCGCATGAACTTCGATGGCAGCGGTCAGCCGGAGCAGGCAGAGGCCGCGGCACTCGCTACCGAACAAACCAGCAACAGTATGACGCTGGGGCCGCTGACGATTTACCCCGGACGCTACCAGATCGCCGTTGGTGATCGTGACATCGACCTGACCCCGACTGAATTCGACCTTCTACTGTATCTCGCAGCCCATCGCGGACGTGTCGTGCCTTGCCATGAACTAGTACGCGAAGTGCGCGGTTACGCTGTCGATGAAGCTGAAGCCCGCGAAGTGATTCGTCCTCATGTCAGTAATCTAAGACGCAAGCTGAAAATCGCCGGACAGGACAGTGATCTCATTGTCAACGTGCGCGGTATCGGCTACCGTCTCAACGAATAGAAACATAGTTAACGGTCTCAATCGAATGAAAATACGGTCTCTCATTTTGGCCCTGCTCGGGCTTGTGTTTTCGGTTGCCCCGCTTCGGGCGCAAGCAACTACGCTGGAAAGCCTGACGCTGGAACAAAAGGTCGCGCAGATGTTCATGGTGGCGATCTACGGCGAATTTCTCAACGAGCCGGGTCGTCTCTTTTTGCAACAGTGGCAGCCCGGTGCGATCTCGATGATGGGCAATAACATGGGCGCACCCGCACAGGTGACGCAGCTTACCAACGACTATCAGCAAACGGTAGTCAACGCGGGCGGCATTCCCATGTTCGTCGCAACCGATCAGGAAGGCGGCGTGGTCGCCCGTTTGACGGCGGAACAAGGCTTCACGCAGTGGCCCTCGCCTGTGGTGATAACCGCGACCAACGATCCTGAACTGGCCGTGCGTTATGGTCAGGCAATTGGCGAAGAACTGGCCGCTGTCGGCATCAACATGAACCTCGCGCCGAACGCCGATCTGGAAAACCCCGAAAACCCTGTCGTGCGCTTTCGCTCATTTGGCAGTGATGGCCATGTGAATGCGCCGATTGTCGCGGGCGTCGTCACCGGGATGCAGTCCGCGATAGTCATGGCGACGGTCAAACATTTCCCCGGCCACAGCGACACCAACGAAGACTCACATGCGACATTGGCGCGTGTCGATTTGACACCTGAACGGCTTGAACAGTTGTTAGCGCCGTTTCGAGGGGCGATTGGCGCGAACGTCGGCGCGATCATGGTATCGCACATCTGGTTTCCGTCGCTTGAGCCAGAAGAGAGACCGGCCAGCTTATCAACGAATATCATCACGGGACTGCTGCGAAACGAACTGGGCTATACCGGCATCATCATGACTGACGCGCTGGATATGAACGCCGTCGATTTGAACTATACGCCCGTTGTCACCATCACCGAGGCCATTAACGCGGGCGTGGATATTTTCACGCTCGGCCCCAACTTCGGTTGGGACGCGCAGCAGGATGTGCTGCAAGGTTTGGTCGATGCGGTGCGCGCCGGCCAAATCTCTGAGGAGCGTATCAACCAATCCGTGCAGCGAATCCTCGATGCCAAACAGCGCTTCGGTGTTCTCAATTGGCAGCCGTTGGATACAGGCTCGGCGGCGACCCGCGTCAATGCCGAAGCTCACGCGCTGCTGCTGGATGAAGTGTTCCGCAGCGCAGTAACTGTGGCCGTAGATCGCAGCGACAACGTTCCGTTGAAGCAAGATCGTGCCGTTGCTATTCTGTTCCCCGGTACGCGCTACCAGATTTACAACGAGTGTTCGCAGTATCCGCACCCGAATTTACAGTGGTTGGCGATTTCCGACGCGCCCGGCCCCGACGAAATCAGCAGCGCGATCACGATGGCGGGGCAGGTCGATACGATTGTGGTGTTCACACAGAACGCACAGCAAACTATCGAGCAGCAAGAACTCGTCAATGCACTTCCTCAAGATAAAGTTGTGGCCGTTTCGATATGGTCGGTGTATGATTGGTTGACGTACCCGAACGTTTCCAGCTATATCGCCACTTATTCGCCACTGCGCTCCAATGTGCCAGCGGCGTGTGCGGTGCTGTTCGGCGCTATTCCGGCAAATGGTCAGCTATCGGTGACACTCTCGCCGGAACTGCCAGCGGGTACTCACGCAGAGTAACACGTATCGTATTCTAAACAGGGGAAATTGTTCATCGTGGAACCCATTGTGATTCAAATGGCTGGTTCGGCTTTGTTTGCTATCTTGGCCGTGCTGGTCTTTCATGAACTTAAAGGCGATAAGTAGCTTCGTCGCCTAGTTCTTCCGACTGAAAAAACGCTTTCAACAGCGCACATAAAACGAGTATCATGCCGGGATTTTGAAACCCGGCTGCGGATTCATGGGGCATGATAACTCCTGCTCCAACGTATTGCTACCTGACTGACAGTTACTCACGCTTGTCCCGAACTCGTTTTCAGGTTAACTTAGTGTTGGTATTTGACCAAAATTTATGGGCGGTGGCATGGGTACGTTAAACCCCGAACTACTCTCGAAAGACCTCGATCTGGTTATCAATGACGCGGTGGTGTTGAAAGACAAATATCGCCAATCCACGTTGATGCCGGAACTGATTCTATTGGCGCTGCTGCGACGGCCTGAGACGGCGGCCACGCGGCTGTTGGAAGAATTCAAGAACACACGCGGCGTTGATCTCAAAAAGCTGGAACGTCAAGTTGAACTGGCCAGCGAAAACCGCCGCGATCAAAACGGCGACCTCGATTTCGTGGCCCAGAACAATCGTCAGGTGCCACTCTCACGGCAGACGATCATCATGCTTGATGACGGTTTGAGCGTGGCCAACTCGATGGACGAAGTACGTATCGATACCGATCACGCGCTGGCGGTGTTGGCCGAAAGCAGCGTCAGCACCAGCGGTTTGCTGCGCCAGCACGGTATCACGCCCAAAGCCATCACCGATATGTTCTCGGATAAGCACATTGTCAAGGACAGCGGTACGACGCAAGATTATGTCGCAGGGGCGAAAACGGGTTCGCTGAAGGCCGTTTACTTCCGTGAGAGTTTGCTGCGCGACATGATGAACATTCTCACGCAGTCGGGCAACCGTCACATCATCTTGACGGGGCCAGATGGCGTCGGCAAACGCACGTTGGCATACAGCCTCGCGCTGCTGATGTCCGAAGGCAAAGGCCCGGCGGGGCTGAAAAGTCTCGTGCAGGTGGACGAAACCGCACTCTTAGACAGCGATGTGAAAGCCATCCGC
Source organism: Anaerolineae bacterium (assembly GCA_014379235.1). GTDB lineage: Bacteria > Chloroflexota > Anaerolineae > Aggregatilineales > Phototrophicaceae > JACMMD01. Next base: position 6,104 of record JACMMD010000014.1, on the reverse strand, counting down.
GCAGGCTTGAATCAAGCTCGCGGCGGTATTCTGTTCATCCCGCATATTCATCGCTTCTTTGGCGGGCCGATCAAAGCTGAGTTTCCCAAAGCCACGCAGCTTATTCAGAAGGCGTTTTTGGGTGATGACCCCGTAATCATCAGCACGACCACCGAAGTCGAATTTAGCGGACGCCTCGCCAGTGTGAGCGCCATCACCGAACACACTCAGCTTTTGCGCGTGCCAGAACCGAGCCTTGATGAAACTATCGAAATTCTCAAGATCATCAAGCCGCATGTCGAGGCTAATTATGGCATCACCGTCAGCGAAGAAGCGTTAGGCTTGGCGGCGCGTTTGGCCAAGCGTTATCTCGGCGCGAGTCCACTCCCACGCAGCGCAGAACAACTCTTGCACCGGGCGGCGGCGCTGGTCAACATGAGCAAGCAGCCACAGTTAGCGTTTAAGCCTGATCTAGGTCAGCGCGAAGGCTTGGACGCTGAGGACATCACACTCGCCGCCAGTCAGATGACCGGCGTTCCGGTGAGCAAACTCGGTGAGGACGAACGACTGCGCTACGCCAGCATGGTTGAACACCTCGAAGAGCGCATCATCGGCCAAGAAGAGGCCGTTCTGGCGGTCAGCCGCGCCATCAAGACGGCGCGTGTGGGCCTCAAAGATGCCAAGCGACCTATCGGCGCGTTTCTGTTCTTAGGACCGACGGGCGTCGGTAAATCGGAACTGGCCAAGGCGCTGGCAGAGTTCATGTTCGGCAATGAAGATGCCATGCTGCCATTGGATATGAGCGAGTTTCAGGACGAGAGCAGCCTCAACCGCTTAATCGGTTCGCCAAGCGGCTATGTAGACAGCGAAGCGGGCGGCCAATTAACCGAGCGTGTGCGCCAGCAGCCCTACATCATCGTGCTGTTCGATGAAGTAGAAAAAGCGCATCCCCGCGTTTTGGACATTCTGCTGCAAGTTATTGAAGAGGGGCGCTTGACCGACGGGCGCGGCAATACGACTAACTTCAGCGAGACGGTGATTATCTTGACCAGCAACTTAGGGGCGCGCGAATTGGCCGTGCCAGTGGTCACGGACGCAGTGCGCGAGGTCGCTATGGAAGAAGTACGCGCCTACTTCCGTCCTGAGTTTCTCAATCGTTTGGACGAAGTGATTATGTTCAGCGCGCTCACCGCCGAAGACCTGCATGACATCCTCAAGCTGCTGCTCAAGGGCGAAACCAAAATGGCCGGCGAACGAGGCTTGCAATTGGAGTTCACCGAGCCATCGCTGGAATGGATGCTGGCGCAGAACGACGAACCCGAATACGGAGCGAGACCCCTGCGGCGCATCATCCGGCGCTTCGTGCGCGAACCGTTGGCGGATTTCCTGCTGCGCGTCAACCCGCCTGCTGGAACGACGGTACGTGTGGATGCCGCTGGAGCAAAGGGCGACAGCTTGAAGTTTGCGGCGTTGGTCGATGGCAAAGAAATCTCGGTAGAGGCATAGCGTCGAGCGTCTATGAACATTTTCCTGAGCTACCCCCGCGCAGATGCCGAAATCGCCCACAAGTTAGCCGACGACTTTGAACGCGCAGGCGTCAGCGTTTGGATTTGGACGAAAAGTGTGCCGGACGATCTCAAGAAGGTTCGGGAAAAGCGGCACGAGATGAAGCAGCAGGGCATCGAACAGGCGGATGTTCTGGTCGCGCTGCTGTCGCCGGATTTCAAAGGCTCGATTGGTGTTTCGCAGGAGATCATCTACGCGCAGCACCGCGATAAGCCAATTCTGGCGGTGATGGTCAGACCGACAGAAGTGCCGTTCTACCTGTTGGGCGCGCATCAACTCGACATCAGCGATGATCCAATCAACGGCGCTGGCCGTATCGCTCAAAAGGTGGAGCAGCTTAGTGCATCCAGCCGCGACGATGCTCCGTCCGAACCGCTGTCGGCGGAAGAACTCGAAGAGGGCCGCCAAATCCTTGCGGAAGAATCGCCAGCGCGAGTGTTCATCGCCTATGCGCGGGCACAGCGCGGTCTGGCTAAAACGCTGTCCGAACTGCTGATTAAGAATGGCCACGCCGTTTTTTATGATGCCAAGATCAAAGCGGGGGCGATGTGGCGGCAGACGATTCAGCGCGCTTTAGACGATGCCTCGCATCTGGCGGTGCTATGGACACCGGAAGCCGCGCACTCTGACGAGGTTGAGCGCGAAGTCAGCTACGCGCTGGCCGAGAAGAAGATCATCATCCCGCTGTTAAGCCGCGAAATCCCGAAGCTACCGTATCATTTACACAGCCTGCATTACATCGTTCTCGAAGACGACTTAGACATGATCGAGCAAGATTTACTCCACGCAATCGCGCAGTTCTCTGAGGACGATCTATGGCAATAGTCTGTTCTCTAAAGGCGCTTTGAAGTTGTTAAGGTGGACGCATGACTGACACAATATACAAACGTCCGCAGCCAAAACGCCCTGAGAACGGGTTGTTAGCGTGGCTGGCTACTATCGGTTATATCAGCGCCGAATATTATCAAGACGCGATGCTGCAAATGGTGGCCTACCCGACACCGGATACCGAACAAACGGTATGGGCGTGCCGCGCATCTTGGGGTGAGGTAGCTGAGGCCACACGCGATTCGGCTTCGTTGGCGGAGGCGCTGCGCGAACTGTGGCGCAAGGTCGATAAGACACACACGATTTTCAAGACCCTTGACGACGCCGCCAGGCAGCCCGCTTTTTACAGCGATGATAAGTGGATTGATGTGGAAACACAGGCGAGCTTTGACCTGCTCACGAGCGCGTCCACAACCGCATTCGGCGCGGACTGGATGCTGGTGGTCATGTATCATCCGATAGAAAACCCGGAAACGCGAGTGCAGGTGAAACTGTTGGTACGCAGTCGGTCACTGGAAATTGAAGGACATGGCCCCTCAGTACGCGAAGCATGTGATCGGCTGTATCGCAGTGCCGCGCCGGAGTTCTTACCCGATTAGAGTAAAGTTCTGAGTACCAAGCGCTGAGGGCTAATGGCTAAAAGCTGATAGCTGGGATGCTAACCGCTCGATAAGGAGATTATGATGGCGAACGTAGATAGCTCGGTCTTTCGCAAGTACGACATTCGCGGCGTGGTGGCGGGCGATAATCCACAGATCACGACGGAATTGGCACGGTTGGTCGGGCAAGCGCTCGGCACGTATCTGCCCAAGAATTTCGGCACGGATCGCGTGTTCGTTGGCAGCGATAACCGTCCCACTTCCGGCGGGCTGAGAGCGTCGATGATCGCTGGCTTGGCATCTACCGGAATGAACGTCACCGACATTGGGGAAGTGATGACGCCAACGGTGTATTTCGCCACTGCCAGCTACGGTGAAAAGGGCGGCGGCGTGATGATTACAGGCAGTCATCTCGACCTGCGCTATAACGGCATCAAGATGGCTTACAATCGTTTGGCGCTGGCCGGTGACCAGATTCTCGAACTGCTTAAGCTCATTCAAGACGATGCGTTTGCCAGTGGTCAGGGCACGGTCAGCGAAGATTTGGACATGATCCACAAGCACATGGCGACGATACAGAGCAAGGTGAAGATTGAGCGTCCGTTGAAAGTCGTGCTGGATGCGGGCAACGGCTTAAGCGGCAGCTATGTTCCGGCTGTGCTGGAAGCGCTTGGCATGACGGTAGACTGCCTGTACTGTGAGCCGGACGGCACGTTCCCCAATCACTTACCCAATCCCGAAGACCCCGAAATGACCGTAGACCTTGAGAAGCGCGTGGTCGAAATCGGCGCAGATTTGGGCTTGGCCTTCGATGGTGACGCGGATCGCTGCGGCTTTATCGACAATCATGGGCATCACATTTCGGCGGATCGGCTGTTGGCACTGTTAGCGCGGGATTTGCTCAAGCGACAGCCGGGAGCCTCGATTGTGTTCGACGCGAAAGCCTCACAAGCGCTGCCCGACGAAATCAAGAAATATGGCGGCGTTCCCGTGATGTGGAAGTCCGGCCACAGCCTGATGAAGCTCAAAATGAGCGAACTTAAATCGCCGTTGGGCGGCGAGGTGAGCGGGCACATTTTCATTGGCGAGAATTATTATGGCTTTGACGATGCGCCGCTGGTCGCGCTCAAGGCGTTGGAAATCATCTCGAAGTCCGATAAGAGCATCGCGGAGATTTTCGAGGAAATCCCCAAGCTGTTCGCTACGCCGGAGATCATCATGTCCGCGCCGGATAATGTGAAGTTCCAGATCATCGACGAGATGGGCGCTGCGCTGCGCCACAAATATGAAGTCATTGACGTTGATGGTGCGCGGGCGATCTTTGAACACGGCTGGGGTTTGGTGCGCGCCAGCAACACGCAGCCAGCGATCACCATGCGCTTCGAAGCCTACGAGCGTCCTCAGTTGATCGAGTACATGCAGCGCTTCAAGACGCTGCTCGACCAACATCCCGAAGTTGATTCGAGCCGTCTTGCACGTGAGATTGAATCGCAGTCAGAAGCCGAAAGCACCGGCGCAGGCAATCACTAATGCCCGAACACCGCGACGTTTATAATTACCACGCGGCAGAATATGATCGCCTCGTTATGCGCGAGGATTATCAGGGCAATATCCTGCGCGCACTGCGGGAGATTCGCCCGCTGGACGGCGTGGATGTGGTGGAATTCGGCGCGGGCACAGGGCGATTGACCCTGTTGCTCGCGCCGATAGTCCGCTCAATTGTGGCCACTGATATTTCGGCGCACATGCTCGGCGTAGCGGCGGATAAACTGCGGCAGACCGCGAAACGTGATTGGTCGCTGGTGGTGGCGGACAACATGCGCTTTCCGATGCGCGCCACAGTGGCCGACATCAGCATCACAAGTTGGTCATTCGGACATTCAACCGTGTGGGATGTCGAAGCGTGGCGCGCTGACATCGGGCAGGCAATAGGCGAGATGTGCCGCGTACTGCGTCCCGGTGGTACAGCCATCATCTTAGAGACACTTGGCACGGGCAGCGAGATGCCGCATCCACCGAGCGAAACATTAGCCGCTTACTATACGTGGCTGGAAAACGAACATGGCTTCTCGCGTATGTGGATTCGCACCGACTACCGTTTCGCCTCGCTCGAAGAAGCCGACGAACTCACGCGCTTCTTCTTTGGCGACGAGATGGCTGATCGCGTTATGGTGGAAAACCTCATCATCTTGCCGGAATGTACCGGCATCTGGTGGTTAACCGTCTAGCGGAATCGGGTTCGCTGGCGTTTCAATAGCAAAGCTGCAAGTGAGTTCATCGACTACACAGGTAGCGATGACTTCATCGCCTAAGATGACCTCGAAACTGCTGATGCCAACCCAAAATAGCGCTGTACTGCCGACCACCTGCAAACTACCAAGATTGTTGCAATCGGGGGGTGGCTGGCGCGACCCTACCTGTGCATCGCGCAACCTCAGGCACATACCGTTGAGAAGATTGTCGTAGATACCGCGCCCCCAACGGCTTGCTGGCCATTCACCATTATCGCTGCGGAACACGATTCCCTCTAACGAAACCGTCTGATCGCCTACGTTCACCAAGCTAAAGGTTGCATCGTCATATAATAGACGAATATTGCCAGTGGCGTGAGTCGCGGACGCTACTTCTAGCGTCTGCTCCGTTGTGAATGGTTCGATGGTGATCGCTGTCGGCAGGGCCGTATGTGGCTGAGTCGCATTGATGATCGGCAGTGGCGTCGGTGATGGGGGTGCGGGAGTAGTGGTGAAAGGAATATCTGTAGCCGTCGGCGGGATTAGCGTCCATGTCGGCTCTTGTACTATCTTGGTTGCAGTCACAACTATCGGGGTTTGGGTCGGTTGTGGGGTCGATTTGTCGAGTAAATTCGGTAGGATACCCACCACCGTCGCAATCAGAGTGATGATGCCCCCGATGATAGTAGCGATTATTTGCGGGTTGGTTAAAGCGGACTCGCGTTTTGGGGGTGGCTGGTCGGACATTGAAAGCCTTCAGGTGTTAAAGTTGTAATCTAACCCAGTATAAAGCAGATAACGAAACTGTATGCTTGAGTTATGCACCTGAGAGACTTCCATACAGCGCTCGAAATTGCTCAACCGTGTGCTGAATTGCAAAGCGTTCGACAACAGTTTTCCG
>JACMMD010000185.1 GCA_014379235.1 Anaerolineae bacterium | reverse complement strand
GCTCTCATCGACACGCTCACTTTTGTTTTGCGTTCTGGTTGTCGCTCTAACAAGCGAAAGACACAGCCCGCCCTTTTTCAACGCTTGCTGTGTCTCTCTTAACTTGATGCCTATGGGCATCCGGCAAGATGCCCCTCAAGCGCTCTAATTTGTTTAGCGGTGATAACCGCGACGAACTACTCCAATCTCATCTGCTCATCATCCCCTATTCAGCGAGTGTACAGCCAGCGCGGCCACAGTCTGCGTACCGAAACTTTACGGAAGGTCGCAAATGAAAACCGTCGTCATTACAGGCAGCACACGCGGCATCGGCTTCGGGCTGGCGCGGGCATTTCTCGAACGCGGCTGCAATGTAGTCATCAGCAGTCGCCAGCAGGACAGCGTTGAACAAGCCGTCGAGTCGCTCGGCGCGCAGTTCACGCGAGAGCGCGTCATCGGGCGCGCTTGCGATGTCGCGGATCACGAGCAAGTCCAGTCCCTATGGGATGCCGCCAAAGAACACTTCGGGCGCATCGATATCTGGGTGAATAACGCGGCACTCTCGGCCACAGCGCTGCCGATGTGGGAAGTTGCACCCAATTTACTGTACAGCGTCGTCAACGCCAACCTTACGGGCACGATTTATGGCTGTAAGGTCGCTATTCAGGGCATGATCGCACAGGGCAGCGTCGGGGGGCACATCTACAACATGGAAGGGCTTGGCAGTAACGGCGAAGTGATGGATGGAACCACTACTTACGGCTCAACCAAATATGGTCTCGTTTACCTCACGAAAGCGCTTAACCGTGAACTTGGCGATTCGCCTGTGATGGTCAGCTCCATCAGCCCCGGCATCGTCATTACAGAATTGCTGATGAACAGCGTCAGTCCGGGCCGCGAGGAGCAGAGCAAGCGTATCTTCAATATTCTCGCTGATCGAGTGGAGACGGTTGCGCCATGGCTGACCGAACGGGTGTTGGCCAATGAGCAACGCGGCGCGAGAATTGCGTGGCTGACCCGTCCGAAGATTTTCGGGCGGTTTTTGACCGCCCCATTCCGCAAACGCGATTTGTTCACAGGCAACGGGGCGGCTTAGAGGAGCAGGCTAAACGCTGGCCGTGTCGTCCTTAATCATGGCGCTTAACGCGAGGTCGACATCACGCAGAACGTCCGGCGTGATGTCCTCACTTTTGCCGATGTACTTCTTGTAGAGCTTGCCACCGAGCTTGCGACAGGCATACCAGTACGCTTGATTGCGGCGGATTTCACGACGCGCGGTGAACTTGCCCAACGTGCCAGCGACATAGAAACGATCAGCGCCGCGCAGCCATTGAAGCCACTGTGCGCTGCCCACTTTCAGCCGAACCGAAACCGTTCGCTGTTCGGCCATGCTGGAAGATTCATAAAGGAGAATATCGCCCTTCACCATCGGTGTAGCGCGCTTAGATTGTTCAGCCATTATGGTTTGTTTACCTCTGCTTCAACTACCGTCACTTACATTAATCCTGAGCATATAGCATTTGTCGATAAGCCTCATTATGGGCAGTATCATCATAATGAAACAAATTTAATCCTGAAGACCATCGACCTAAATGTTGTCCGCGATAATCCGCTTGGTTTAATAATACGGAAAAATCGCTAGAGTGGTGTAAATCTTTCGTCCTAGAGGGATAGCTCTAACGTACTGTTAAGCAAACATCTGTTCTAAGCTATAAGCCGTTAGCTTACGCGATGTGCAAGTTTCGTCGATGTCGCCCCTCACCCTAAATCTCTCTCCCCGTTGTGTGGGAGAGGGACTTCCAGAGGTGTTATTTTCCCCTTCGCCCCTTGTGGGAGAAGGAGTAAGGGATGAGGGGAAAAGAAAACCTGCACATTGGGTTAGCTTTTAGCTAAACGCTAATGGCTAAAAGCTAGTAGTCCATCGCATTAATTTCCAAAGCTTGGGAACAGTGGGCTTAAGCAAACAGCCTATCATCAAAACATTTGCGACAGCCTACTAGTCGTTTACAGCAGCGCGGCGGAGTCCGGTTCGAGGTACAAACGTGAATGAGCGGTCAAGCGCAGCACTGAACCGGGCATGTCCTCGCTCACAGGGTCTTGCAAGCAGGCACGAACGGCTTCGGCCTTACGCGCTTCCGGCACGATACACAGCAGCGCTTTGCCTGCCAACAGCGCCGGAATCGTCAGCGTGATGGCGTGGGTAGGCGCATCAGCCAATGTGGCGAAATGCCCTTCTCCCACCTGTTGCTGACGGCTGGCTCCGGCCAATTCCACGACCTTCACCCACCTAGGGTCATCGAAGCGCACTCCCGGCGGGTCGTTGAATGCGATGTGACCGTTCTCACCAAAACCGAGCGCGACGACATCCGCCGGATGCTCGTGCAGCAGCGCGGCATAATCGCGGCAGGCAGCCTCAACATCGGCGGCTTGGCTGGGGATAGCGAAGAAATTGCGTGGGCGAACAGCGTCGATCAGGTTACGGCGTAACATCAGTGGGAAGCTGGCCGCATGGTCAGGCGCGAGGCCGACGTATTCATCGAGATGCAGCACGTCGATGCGCGACCAGTCGATATTGTCTAGTTCGCGTAGACTGTGCAGAAAATCAAGCTGCGAGTTCCCCGTTGCTAATATCAGATTGGCTTCACCGCGTTCAGCGATGGCGCGGTTGAGTAGTTCGCGGGCATCGAGCGCCGCCGCGAGTCCGAGATCGGCGCGGCTGGCGTAAACCTCGACGGGCAGCAGATCATAGTGCAGAGTTTGCAGGGGTTCGGGGCGCATAAAAATCTCCAGCTATTGAACTGCTAAAACAGTTTAACCGCCAAGATACAAAGAATGCCAAAGAAAATTTTGGCTCATCGGTATACACCGTGCAATTTGTGTAGGGGCGACGCATGCGTCGCCCCTACTGACACGATCTCACTCACTCAACACGCGGATTCTCACTCGTTGGCGGCGAAATGGGCTTGCTCTGTGGAGCATACTGCGCGCCGACCTGCTGCGTGTTGCCGTTGTCGAGACTGCCGTTCTCGAAATCGAAGTTGAAGCCCAAATTGGTTTTCGCGTCCCAACTATCCATGTCCATAGGCTGGCTCTGCGGCGGACGCTGTGCCTGCGGCTGCTGTACCTGTGGCGGCTGCATTTGCGGCTGTGGTTGGGGCTGCGGCTGACGCTGTACCGGAGCAGACATCACCATCGCCGTGATGACGGTTGTCAGGTCGTCCTCAATGCGCGCTCTGAACTCCGTGAACGGCTCGCCGGGACGCTGACCGTAAACGGTGAAGGTGAAGTTCTCGTTGAGCGCCTTGCCCATGACGGTCATTTCCGGCTCCCACTCGTCTACCAACTGCCAGACACCCATCTGGCATTGGAACAACTCGAATAGGATTCGCACTTCGCCATGTGTGCCTTGCAGCCGAACATCGAGCGCCAGCGGCAGCATGGCATTGCGAGTGTTCAGCCGCTTTTTGAAGGGGCCGAGCAGCGCTTTGGCGACTGGCCGCGCCATCTTGGCCACCTTTTCCGGCGGTTGATTGCGTCCCTTGCGAACGGCCTTGTCGAAGCGTTTGGCCACGCCGTTCGGCGCGACAATCGTGCTGCGCGCTACGCGCCCATACATATCGTACTGGCTCACTCGCACGGCCTTGACCTGCCAGCCAGAGAAGTTCTGACCGTTGACACCCACCACCAGTTTACGAACGTGGTAGATACCTTCTTCCGGCGGCACGAGAATCGCGTTGCTCTGCGCGTAAGCCTGCCACTGCTGCCGCCGCCCCGCAATCGAGTCGGGGTTGAGCATCGGCATATTGGCATAGGGCGGCTGCCACACGGTGAATTCAGGGCGCTTCTGGAACATCAGTCGCAAAATGGTGATGAACAGCCACAGCAAAATCGCGGCGATAGCAACAATGCCCGCCAACAGCGCAATGTGCTGCGAGTTCGAAGGGTCAATGGTGACGTTGACCAGCGGAATCGTAAAACCCGGCCCGGAAGCGGTTGTGTCGTTGGTATCGTCCTTCGAGTCATCAGCACTAACAGGTGTACTGCCTGCTGCGGGTGTTGCAGCGGATACGCGCGGCGGCACAGGGTTGCCCCCGGCGGCGGCTGTCGCGGCGGCAGCGGTGGCCATCGGCGCGGGCACAACCACGCTGATAAGCGCGATGTTGTTGCCAGAACTCACATCTCCGATGGTGTCAGCGTTGACAATCGCCCTCAGCGAAACCACATTTCCCACAGCGGCCAGTGCCGTCGTCGGAATGCGAAACGTCACGGTGACGATCTCGGTGGATTGCAGTGCGCGCAGCGATTCGCTGGCGATGCTCTGGTTACGGCTGACAATCACCAGTTCGGTAGTCGTCGGCGTCGGCGCGGCTGCACCTTCGTTGACCACTTCAAACTCGATGGTCGTCTCGGTCAAATCGCCCGATGTGGTGCTGCGAATATTGCGGATGGCATAGTCGGGCGTGGTGCTGGGCTGCGACTGTGACGGGTTTTGAAAGCCGTTCTGCTGCGCGAACGCAGGCAGCGCCGCTAAGACCCCAAGAGCCGCGAACACCAAAAAGAAATAGAAGAGAACCCTACGCATGACGACTGTTACCTTCCGGTAGATAGCGCCCATCGCAGCGCCGGATGGAAAATACCCCGCTCCACGTTACTTTAACAACTATAGGGCGAAAGCTGTTTCTTTCCAAGTCGAAAAGACGACGCTGGAACTCCGTTCTGTCTCCGTTCGGCTAACGGTGTGCAGTGTTGTACGAGCCGCTTATTGCAGCCATCGGTTAAAAACCGACGACTGCCAATACCAAACCCGCTAAAGGGGTTCTTTGCATCCTGCCAAATACCGAAGCGAGATCACGATTTGCCGGTCAGGGCAAGCCCCT
>JACMMD010000184.1 GCA_014379235.1 Anaerolineae bacterium | reverse complement strand
GGCAGCAGCAGATAGAACATGTGATACGGCTGTTCGCAGTGATCGGGCACATAGGGCAGCCCGACTCCGTTGGCCTGTGCCCATCCCTGCAATTGATCGTTGTAGAACGTCCAGATGCGCTGGCGAATCGACTGGATTTTCGCACGTTCTTCTAGCTGTGCGTACAAGAACGCCGCCAGCATATCGGACGGTAAGTAGCTAGAGCCGACATCGACCCACGTATATTTATCGACCTGCCCGCGAAAGAAGCGGCTGCGGTTCGTGCCTTTCTCGCGGATGATCTCGGCGCGTTCGGCGTAACTGGTGTCGTTGATGAGCAGCGCGCCGCCTTCGCCACAGATGAAATTCTTGGTTTCGTGGAAGCTCTGCGATGCCATACTGCCGAATGTGCCGAGATTGCGTCCCCTGTATTTGGCGAACAGCGCGTGGGCGTTATCTTCAATCACTACGATGTTATGGCGATTGGCGATGTCCATGATCGTGTCCATCTCGCAGCCCACGCCCGCATAATGCACCGGAATGATGGCGCGGGTGTTGGGCGTGATGGCGGCCTCGAGCTTAGTCTCGTCAAGGTTGAGCGTATCGGGGTGAACGTCCACGAAAACGGGTTTCGCGCCATGCAGCACGAAGGCATTGATGCTGGTCACGAAGGTAAACGCAGGCGCGATGACTTCATCATCGGGGCGGATGTTCAGCAGCAGCGCGGCCATTTCCAGCGCGTGCGTGCAGGAAGTCGTCAACAGCACTTTGGGCACGCCAAGCGCTTCTTCCAGCATTTTGTGACATTTCTTAGTGAAAGGGCCATCACCGGAAAGGTGCATGTGCGTGTCGATGGCCGTCTGCATGTATTCAAATTCGCGGCCCATCACAGACGGGCGGTTGAAAGGGATGTCGTTCATAATGGCAACTCGTCGCTATCGCGTAATCAGAAATAATCCGGCGATAATCACCAGCGTACCGCCAACTTTCGCCCACGTAAAGGTTTCGCCTAAGAACATGAACGAAATCATGGCAACTATGATAAACGACAGGCTCATGAACGGGTAAGCAAAGCTCAACTCGAACTGAGTCATCGCCGCCATCCACGTCAGCGAGGCGATGAAGGCCGAGGCGAAGCTGCTAATCACCCACGGATTTAACAGTTGGCGGAACAGAAAAATCAGCTTGTCGCCAAAATCCGGCGGGAACTCGCCCGCTTGATCGAGCTGCCATTTCAGCACGATTTGGCCGTACACGGTGAGCAAAATCGTCAGGGCGATATACAAGAAGCCCATACTGAACCGGATGCCTTTCTTCGGTAGTGGGTTTGTGGTGTTCATGGCTCTCTGCGAACCAAAATCGTAAACTCGTAGACGCCGTAATCGTGCAGCAGCGCCACCTGTTTCGAGAAGTGTGTTTTGCAGTAATCGAACAACATGCGCGGATCGGGGTAGTAAAGGTCGGCGCGCATTTTGTCGGTGTCGGAATAGCTGGTAAGCGAGTTGAATGCCAACCCTTTAGCGCTCAATGACCACAGACGGTCAAGCATACGCAGGACATGTTCGCCCCATGCGGCGGCTTCGTTGTCCAACCTGAGGCTAATCAATCCGCTGCCAATCACGTAATCGACTGGTGTAAGGTTTGGTTCGTCGGTGGTAAAGGTGCTGTCAGCGATTTCGCTAAAGGTGTTACGAGCACTATCGATCATGGCCACAACCATGTCGTAGCCCGTATACGCGCCAAAATTGAATCCGCGTTGTTTTAGATAGGGCAGCAGCGCACCATAGCCACAGCCATAGTCGAGCAGCGAGAAACCTTGTGCGATTTCGGCCGTAGCCGGGTTTTCGAGAATCCTCAACATTTGTCGAAATGCAAGCTGCTGGCGGAATGTTGAACCCCAATCGACAGCGCCGTGTGAAGCGCCATACTCCTCGACACGGTTGGTGAAGTGCCGTTCGAGGCTGTTTAATACGTTATCTCGACCCTGTGAAGCCATGTGAATCCCTTGCAGTATTGCCCGTTCAGTGGTCGTATTTAGCAGCATTGGCGACGGGCTGAGGTTCGGTCAAGCGTTCGACTCGCTTTGCAGAGTCGGATGTGTCGTAAACGTGGCGGACAATGGTATAGGGTCGATTTTTGATCTCGACAAAAATCACGGATAGATACAGCGCGATAATACCAAGAATGAGAATAATCAGTCCACCGAGAAACCACAGCGAGACGATCATCGACGACCAACCATCGACACGATAGCCAAGTACAAAATATTGATACAAGATAATCAGGATATAGACACCTGCGGGGATCGTCATGAGGATGCCCAATACGGAGATAAAGATCAGCGGCTTGTTGCTAAACGCCGTGATCGCATTTAGCACATAGGACAGCTTTTTGCCCCATGTATAAGTGGACGCTCCCTCGCGCTCTGTCTTGTTAATTTCCAGTGGAATTTGCTTGAAACCCGTGATGGCCCACAATGCTTCAATACTGAAACGATGTTCACGGTGGCGCAGCAGTTGATCTACATAGCGCCGCGTCATCAACCGCAGCGTTAACGGGTCACGCGGCACGGGGTCAGAGGACAAAAGGTTGAACAATTGATAGAACAATCCGCCCAATACTCGATCAGAAAATGAGCCGAGCCGTTCACCCTGTACGCCGTAAACCACATCCGCATCGGGAGTTTCGATGAGTGTTCCGTAGCAGATAGTCAGCGCTTCCGGTGGTTCTTCGAGGTCAACGTCGATCAAGAAAATGAGATCGCCCTGTGCGTGTTCGAGTCCGGTCATCATTGCTTTGTGGTGGCCAAAATTGCGCGATAAGTCCACCACGCGCACGCGGTTGTCTCGAATACGAAGTTGCAGCGCTACATCTAATGAATTATCCAGCGAACCGTCATTCACGAACACAAATTCGTAGTCGCGGGTAATCGGGTCAACAACGGCGCGTATACGCTTATAAAAATCGTCAATATATGCGGCGGAATAATACAGGGTACTGACTATCGAGAGTTTCATTATGTGGTCAACCTGTTCACAGGCCGATGATTGGCTGATTAAAGCAGAATGTCCGCCGCGACATGATGTACCAGCGCATGATAACCATCTCCGGCTTTTTCATCAACCCATAGGTTAACGACGCGCCTTGCGAGGGCGTTCGTGTGTAGAAGTTCGTTCGGTGCATAGAGCTGATTCAATGGATAGTAGAGGTGGGATACTAAGCGGCCGCTTTCTCGCAGTTGTGTGACGAAAGAATCGGCAGCCTCACCCGATGGGAAGCGTACCGAATAGCGCCAGATGGCATCGCCGGGGCGAAAGAGCGGTTGTTCAATAGGCAGCCCCGCCAACGCTTTTCGCAGCAGCGCTGCTTGCAGATTACGCGAACCAACACGATTCGGTAATGTCTGCCAGTCCGTCAAAATCTGCTGCTGATTGACTGGCGAATGATCGAAGCTACGCAGCAAAAGCGGCGCATAGGTCGGCAGCAGCGCGCGAAAGGTGTGAGCCGTAACCTCAGCCGGGACTTTGCCAGCGCGCAGTGATTGGCCAAGGCCGTGATATAAATCGCGCAGTCCGACGTTTAGCAGTTGTTCAGTCGGCGTGTCAGGTGCAGTAGGCAGCAGTGCTATCGCCTGATCGATATGCGGCGTCCACGAGTCATCGTCAAATAGCAGCAGACCACCATGTCCCCGAATCATTTTGCTGCCATCGAAGCTGACAAAAGCAAAGTCACCGCCTGAGCCGAGCGCCGCGCAGGTATCTTCTGTATGGCCACCAACGCCTTGCACTGCGTCCTCAATCAGAAAAACGCCATGCTGTGCGGCCAACGTTTGCAGCGCCGTAATGGGCGCGGCGTGGCCAAAAAGATGAGCCACGATGACCACACGAGTATACTCGTTGAGCAAGGGAGCGACAGTAGCGGGGGTGATGGTGTAAGTGTCGGTGTCGATGTCGGCAAGGCGGGGTGTGAAACCAGCGGCTAACACTGCTTCGAGAACAGCCGTACAGATCATATCGGGCAAGATGACTTCGCCGGAAAAACCTGTTTTCGCCGCGATAGCGCACAGGGCAACCCATAGGGCGGATGCGCCGCGCCCGACAAGCCGCGTCTTGCGCTGTCCTAAGACGCCCATCGCGTCGATAAGCCGCTGCTGAAACTCGTCCGGCGTCATTGCGGAGTGAAGGTTTTCATATACTTGCCTGCCTCAGGCCCTTGATTGAACAACAGGTCGATTACGCTGACGCTTTGTTCAAAAGGTGGATATAGCTGGTTGTAAGTAGGGTAGTCGTCATAATTCATGTACGACAGCGCGATTCCTGCGGCGGCGAACTGCGGTTCGTCGAGGTAAACCTGCGCTGCCGGGCCAGAAATATAAGCGGTTGCTCCTGCCTGTTGGCACAGGCTGATGAGGCGTTCGGTTTTGCCATTGAGCAGTTCATAATTCGATGTCCGCGAGATGCGTGTCTGAATATTCAGCATTCTGCAAATCGCCCGGATGAATCCTTCGTTAATCTCGCTCAGATAAGTTTCTTCGGACATCTGAACGTACAGCGTTTCGAATGTGTTGCGGTACAGGTGGAAGTGCGGCGCTCTCGAATAGCTGGCAAGGATCGATTTCCAATGCTTGGTCGCCCACATGGAATTGCTAACTTGCGCGTCTCGGATACGCTGTCCGAACCTGCCGCTAATCTGTACGGGAATGGTCAGCCAGATCGGGCCGTTAGCCGATTTGATGCGGTTGCGGTTGCGCCAATCGTTGCGGGTGTACTGCGCGTCCTCAAATAGGATGAACTCATCGACCATGTTAATCAGGTCGAAGTACCCCTTCCAAGGGATATAGTTTGATTGAACGATGGCGACACGCTTTGAAGTCATTCGTTGTGGTTGGTTTCAGGTGCAGCACGAGTAGGTTAGTCGTGCTGCGCCCTTCAACTTATACTAATCGCCGCTCACCGACACATGTGTGTTATGCAGATAGCGTTCGCACATGGCTTCATGAATCTGGTTGACGACGTTCAGCACGGCGGGGGCATTTTGCGTTCCCGGTACGCCGCCCGCTTCGATGAAAGCGTTGCGAAGAATGCGTCCCCAATTGCCTGTGCTGCGAAGTTTCGGGTCGGTGATGAACTGCTGAACCGTTTGCGCGGTGTGACCGCTCGGTGGTTGCAGCATCCGCACCATACTGGTGTAAACCTCGTCGATGTCGCGGCCTGTTACGCGGTCAATATCGGCTAACATGCGGTGCATATACAGGCGCTTCATATCGTAGAACTCAGCCAGCGTCATCTGTGTTCCGGCGGCGGTGGTCAGCACCATATCGGTACCTTCGCGGTCAGAGTAATTATGCATGTCGATGAACGTCTGGTTGTCCAACGGCCCCAGAATGGCCAGCAGTGTTTTGTCCTCGTACATCGGCCCCAGATCGCAGCCGTACTTGCGGAAGTAATCTTCGATGATGGCGTGGCTGAACTCTAGATCGGTCAGTACGGCGGCCATGCGCGATGCACTGACCGAGGCTGGCATTCCCGTGCTTTCCACGGTGCAGACACGCTTTTCGCTGCCGAGATCGGGACGCAGGCGGCCAATCGGGTTGTGCGGCACTGACAACTGTACGCCAAGATGGTCTTCGTACAACATCGCACGGGCGACGGCGTTGGCGCGTTCCAGCCGCAGTAGTTCGCCGTAGCGCATCAGTCCGTTCTCGGTCAGGTGCGGGCTGCTAGGGATGTCGAGATAGCGGCCTGTCGCGGTTGTGCCGCGCAGATACTCGCGGGTGTCCAGCAGTTCGGCATCGCATGTTCCATTGACGAACGGCCCGCCCTTCAGCACCGCGCCATTGGCGACGGCGGTAGCGCTGCGAAGCATGGTATAGAAGGTGAACAGCCCTAACGCCTCAGAGCGTCCGGCAAGGTCGATGTGAATGTGGCAGCCCTGGCAGCGGAACATATGCACGTAAATATTGTCGTTAGGATCAGCGCTGTAGCGTCTCTTGGCTGCTTCGAGATGATCTTTATAGGCCGGAATCATGTTGTTGACTTCTTGCATCAGGTCAACAGCGGTTTGTACTTTAGGATGATCGGTGGTGCGGAAATCGGATTCAGTGGGGTAAGAGGACAATACGGCGGTGCGAAGGTGCGTTTCTTCGCCGGAGGCGACCAGCGCGGTCATGATGCCTTCGAGGGCTTTGCGCGTCTTTTCGTAGCCGATGCTCGGCGCGATGTGCGCCTCTACCTGATACTGGCAGGCTTCGCGGTCAAGGTGCGGGTAAATGCCAGCGCGCAGCCCATGACGATAGTACGCCTGAATGAATGCCTGCATTTCGTCTTCGCTGGGGGAGACTCCATCC
Source organism: Anaerolineae bacterium (assembly GCA_014379235.1). Lineage (GTDB taxonomy): Bacteria > Chloroflexota > Anaerolineae > Aggregatilineales > Phototrophicaceae > JACMMD01. The sequence goes on along the minus strand of JACMMD010000184.1, from coordinate 225 downwards.
GCATGAACCAGTCCGAGTTCGATCTCTGCGCCAAGATGCCGCATCTTGGTCATCGGCTCGTCGGTTTCGTGTAGGTTAGTGTGGTTGACGCTGGGGTTCTGGTTGTAGGGCCCGATGCTTTCCAGCAGCGATTTGCCACTGCGATAGCGCGCACGCACGGCGCGGCCAAGCACGTAACGCTTGCCGTTGACCTCTGCCTGCTGCACGTTGGCATTGTCGGTACGG
>JACMMD010000183.1 GCA_014379235.1 Anaerolineae bacterium | reverse complement strand
GCTTGAACGTCAAACCCTATTTCGCTGATGTTGAATCGTTTGAATCCGAAGACCGCGCCGTGCTGGAACAGCAGTTGATGCAGAATCAGGTCAAGGCGCTGGTTTCCAGCGTCGCGCTTGGCATGGGCTTCGACAAAAGCGACCTGCATTTCGTCATTCACTTTCAACTGCCCGGCAACATCATCAGCTACTACCAGCAGATCGGGCGCGCCGGACGCGGCATCGACAAGGCGCATATCGTCCTTATGCACGGGCCGGGCGACGAGGATATTCAGCGCTACTTTATCAACACCGCCTTCCCTACTCCGAATCAAGTCAACGAAGTGATCGACGCGCTGAACCACAACAAAGCAGCTAGCCGCAACGACTTGCAGCGTTCGGTCAATGCGCGCTTATCTGTCCTCGAAAAAATCCTGACGCATCTCGAAGTCGAGGAGATTATCGAGAAGCGCGATTCGAACTATGTGCTGCTGCAACCCGATGCCACACCGGATTATGCGCGTTGGAGCGCGGTGACACAGATGCGCTTTGGCGAACTACAACAGATGAAAGCCTATCTGCGCGAAGGCGGCTGTTTGATGCGCTTCATCGCGCTGGCATTGGATGACCCGCACCCCGTCGAGCGCTGCGGGCGCTGTAAAAACTGCACGGGCGCACAGAGCAAATTCACCCCAGAAAGAGAAGCAGTTCAGCGTGCCCAAAATTTTTTAAGGCACGGCAAGCCAATTACCGTTGAGGCCCGCAAACGCTGGCCGACGGGACTTCCGGGCTTTGCCAAAACGACAATCGCGCATGTCAACGCCGAAGGCTTGGCGCTGTGCGGTTACTATGACGAGGGCTGGGGCGCGCTGGTGCGGCAGGGTCGAACGCAAAACCGCTATGCTGACGAACTGGTGACCGCTTCGATTGAAGCCCTGCGTCGCCACGTACAGAGCTTAGGCGAATCGTCACTGGTGATCGTGCCTGTGCCATCGCTGCGACGGCCCATGCTCGTGCCTGATTTTGCGCGGCAGTTGGCGGACGCGCTCGGACTATCCTATCGGCCTGCGCTGCAACACGTCACACAGCATCCACCGCAGGCCGATATGCGAAACAGCTATCAGCAAGCGGCCAACGTCTTGAACCGTTTTGAGGTCGTCGCGCCTGTGAAGGGTAAGGCGATTTTGCTGGTGGATGATGTGGCCGATTCCAAATGGACGCTGACGGTGTTAGGCGATCTGTTGCAGCAGCAGGACAGCGGCCCGATCTACCCGTTTGTGCTGGCCGTGACCAACATCACTGATTAACCCATTTAATGTCGAACATCGCCGCGTGTTGGGTCTTGAATGATGCGCCCCAGTTGCAGTGAACGCAGTGCTTCTCGCCATATCGGGATGATCTTCTTGAGATCCGTCACCCAGAAATCGAAGGTGATGAGCGCAGCCACATTCCAACCCCGTGAAACCGCAAAGCGCGATATCGCCTCACGATTTTCGGTGGCATCCATCCAGCGATGCCATGTCCACGCCAGTTCAATATCGTCGCGCTTGACCGTCACCAGTTCGCCGCGTTCCAGCACTTTCGGCATATCCTTATCGCGGTTATCTTCTTTGGTGGAGTCCGCCAGCAGCTTTTCGAGCGGCAGTTCCGTCCAGTCGATGTTGGGCGGCAGCGGCCAATACGAAACCGAGATGCGCGTATTGTCGTCGGGCGGCGGCACGTCGTAGATTTCAACAGGCGTCATCTTATGAACATCCCACTTTTCAGGGATGTTGAAGCTGACCATGCCGCGATCAAGCACGATGATCTTGAAGCCCTTCGGCGCGTCCCATGTATGGTTGTCCTTCATACGCAGCGTCTGCTTACGCAGCGCTGGTGGGGGTTGGTTTTTCTTTTTCATGGCACTTATCCCAAATTGTGCAGAGAATAACCATATTTTACGCGCACCGTCGCTTTAGGACAAAGTTATCCCTCGATAATCCGCCCTATCGTTGACACGCCGTCCGTCAAACGATGGATGTATGCAGCCTCACAACCGTGATACGGTGTTGTAAGTTTAACAGCCCTTGAGTCTAAAGCGATTCGCTATGAAAAACCGATTGATCGTCTGCCTCATCGCCCTTGCCCTATGCGCCCCCTTCCTATCGGTGTCGGTCAGCGCGCAGGACGAACCCGCCCCGCTCGTGTTTTTCGGACGAGGTCTATTCTTGCTGAACGAGGAAACTGGGCACGTGACGGCGTGGAGTCAATGCGGCGACGGCTTCGGCATCCGCATCTCGCCAACGGGCGAATGGATTGCGCGGCTGCAAGACGACAGCGATCTACGCCTCTGCAACCTCTACACCCGCGAGATCATCGACATTCCTGCGCCAGTTGAGCGTGATGGCGCGTTCGCATCCTATCCATCGTGGTCGCCTGATGGCGGTCAAATCGCGTGGTCGGCCAGCTATGAAACAGGCGAACACGTCCTGATGACCTATGATCTGGCATCGAACGAGGCTCAAGTGCTGGTCGATGATTTGCTGCCATTCTACCCGCGTCCGCAGGTATTATGGGGCGAAAGCGGCATCGTCGTCGTCATCGAAAATCGCAGCGACGAAGAAGGCCGTGTCGCGCCATTGTATTCACCGACAGGCGAACTGCTGGCCGAAGATTTGTCAAATCATATCTTCTTCGCGTTGTATGCGTGGGTGACCGACGACAACGGTAAAGAGTATCTGGCGCGCTACACCAATTCAGCTATTGGCGACCTCGTTGACCCCGAAACAGGCATCATCTATTTCGCGCAGGGCATCGAGATGTACAGCCCTTTAGCGCCGGACGGACTCATAGTAACCGTAACCACCAACTCTGAACAAACAAAAGCGCTGGTTGAATTACCGGATGGGGATACG
>JACMMD010000182.1 GCA_014379235.1 Anaerolineae bacterium | reverse complement strand
GCGTGTGCCGCCGTAGAGGCCGCCCAAAAACATGCCGTAGAGCCAGATGCCGATAGCGCTCAACATGGCTTTTTTCTCATAGGATGGTTCGACGCCAGTGATGCCGTTAAACACGATACGGGATATGGCTTCGCGGGCGCTTTCGCCCGTGCGATACTGCTTGCCGGTGATGGCGAACTCGTCCAGTGCAGCAGGTAAATCAGGCGGCTGCATCAGTGTATCTTCCGGGAATAGACGCGGCGCGGCGTAGCGCCAGTACAATTGCATGGCGGCCATGCCTGCAATGCCGCCGATCAATCCCACTACGAATCCTTTGGGGCGGTTCGGTTTGCCTTCATCCCACCAGTAGGGCATAGGAGTTATCAGCTTTCAGCTAGTCAGTTATCAGTATTAAGTAGTGAGGTATGAGTGATGAGTACAAAAAACTCATTACTCATTACTCATCGCTCATTACTATAACGTACCGAATTAAGCGCAGCATGAGCCAGATAGAACCACTCAGCGCGGGGCAGCAGTGCTGTGGCGCTCGATGAAGCGCGGGTAGAGGACGCGCTGCTGGCCGCTGGTTAGAGTGTCGGGCTTGTCGATGAGTTCGACCAGATATTCGACGCTCTGGCGGCCTAACGTGCTGAAATCCTGCTGAATGGTGGTCAGCGGTGGCTCGTAAAAAGCGGCTTCCGGGATGTCGTCAAAGCCGACGACGGATACATCTTGCGGCACTCGCAGACCATGTTCGCGTAGGGCGCGCAGCACACCAAGCGCCATTTGATCATTTCCCACAAACAGTGCTGTAAAGTTCGCGCCTTCGTCTAGCATTCTTATGGCGGCAGCATAACCCCCGGCGGCTGTCCAGTCGCCTTCGACGCTGCTGTTTGGTGGTGCTTGCAGTCCGGCAGCGTGGAGTGTGTCGCGCCAACCTTCGTGGCGGGCTGCCGCGTCGAACCAGTTGAGCGGGCCGCTGATCTCGCTGATTTGTGTATGGCCGAGGCCGATCAAGTGCTGCACGGCCAGACTCGCACCATAGCGCTGGTCGATGATGACGGACGCTTCGTTCGCACCACGCGGCGCGGCGATTTGTACGAAGGGCGTGTCGCCACATGAAGCGTGGAGTTCGGCGCTAGTAATGCTGGTGACCGGGGTAATCATGATAATGCCATCGACCAGCTTGCCGCTGAAGGTTTCAATCGCATCCTGAACCGTGTCCGCAAGGCTGTCGTTGATATTGGCCACGAGCAGGTTATAGCCGCATGTTTTGGCGGCATGGGCGACGTTGCCGACCATTTGCAGGGGGCCGTAGAAACCCGCGCCAAAGGTGACGACACCCAGCGTGAACGAGCGGCGTGTGACGAGGCTTTGCGCGGCGCGGTTGGGGCGGTAGTCGAGTTCGGCGATGGCTTGCAGGACGCGCTGGCGGGTCGTTTTCGAAACATGGGGATGGCCGTTGATGACCCGCGAAACCGTCTGGTAGGAAACACCGGAACGGTCAGCAACATCATACAGGGTGATCGGTTTGGGACGGTAGTCAGACATAGACCTCATTCGCGCAAAATGTGAACGCTCACAAGCGTACCGAGAATAGCGCGTTTGTCAATTTTCGGTCAGGCAAAGATTTACCGCAGGGACGCAGAGATGCAGGAAAAGAAAAAGCGTATCACAAAGGTACAAAGGGACAGGGGTACAAGGAAAAAAGATTCTTTTGGGAATGTGGGGAAGGGCGAGGCATACCTCGCCCCTACAATCATCATTCGTAGAGGCGACACAGGCAAACGAAGTTTGCACGTCGCCCGATCACTTGCGCCTAATAAGCGGATATGTTATAGCTATATTGTGAGCGCTCACAAAATTCGACTTAAGTTGGGTTAACGCGCCGTTACAAGTTATATTTAAAAAATTTAACAGGGTGGTTACACCCTCAGCGCGGCTATGCTTAGAGTTTTATTCTGAGGAGTTTTATGTACACGATAGGTATTGACTACGGCACGGAGTCCGGGCGCGTTCTATTGGTTGACGCGGCAGACGGGCGCGAAGTCGCCACGACGGTTATCCCCTACAGCAACAGCGTCATCGACGAACGGCTACCCGGCAGCGATAAGCCGCTGCCGCCGGACTGGGCGCTGCAAGACCCGCTCGATTATATCGACGTTATTAAGCGCGGTGTCCCCAAAGTCTTACACGAGAGCGGCGTACAAGCAGCGGATGTGGCCGGCGTGGCAATCGATTTCACAGCCTGCACGATGATGCCCGCCAAGAGTGACGGTACGCCTTTGCGTTCGCTGCCGGAATGGGAGCGCAATCCTCATGCGTGGGTCAAGCTGTGGAAGCATCACGCCGCGCAGCGACAGGCCGATCAGATCAACGCGACGGCGACGAAGATGGGCGAGGATTGGCTGCCGCGTTATGGCGGCAAAATCTCGTCGGAGTGGTTCTTCAGCAAGGCGCTGCAAATCCTGCAAGAAGCGCCGGATGTGTACAACGCGGCTGACCGGTTCATCGAGGCGGCGGATTGGGTGATCTGGCAGCTTACTGGCGTGGAGACTCGCAACGCCTGTACGGCGGGCTATAAGGCCATGTACCAGACGGATTATCCGAGCCGCGAGTATTTCGCCGCGCTTGATCCGCGTTTCGCGGATGTCGTCGATACCAAGATGAGCCGCGAACTGGCGACTCTCGGACACAAGGCGGGCGGCTTAACGCCGGAAATGGCCGAAGCGACGGGGTTGGCGGTTGGGACACCTGTCGCGGTGGCCAACGTGGACGCGCATGTGACCGTTCCGGCGGTGGCTGTCACCAAGCCGGGAACGATGGTCATGGTCATGGGCACATCGACCTGCCATCTGCTGGTGAGCGATCAACTGCAAACCGTCGAGGGCATGTGCGGCGTGGTGCGTGATGGCATCATCCCCGGCTACTACGGCTACGAAGCAGGGCAGAGCGGTGTTGGTGACATCTTCGCGTGGTTCGTGGAGAATGCTGTGCCGCCGGAATATCACGAGGCGGCTAACGCAGCAAGTAAGGATTTGCACCAGTACCTTGAGCATGAAGCCGCCAAGCAGAAGCCGGGTGAGTCGGGCTTGATCGCGCTCGACTGGTGGAACGGCAACCGCTCGACGCTGGTGGACGCTGACCTCACGGGACTGTTGATCGGCGCAACGCTGGCTACCCGTGCGCCGGAGATTTATCGCGCCCTGATCGAGGCGACGGCTTACGGCACACGCACGATCATCGAAGCGTTCGAGCAGCGCGGTGTCCCGATCAACGAACTGGTGGCGGCGGGCGGTTTGCCGGAGAAAAACAAGCTGCTGGTGCAGATTTATGCCGACGTGACCGGAAAGCCGATGAAACTGTCCGGCTCGCCGCAAGCGCCCGCGCTCGGTTCGGCAATGCACGCGGCGGTGGCGGCGGGCATTTATCCTGACATCGAAGCGGCGGCTAAAACGATGTCGCGCATTCGGGATGAGGTCGTGCATCCAATCCCCGAAAATCAGGCGGTGTATGACCAGCTATACGCCGAATACAAGACGCTGTACGACTACTTCGGGCGCGGCGAGAACGACGTGATGAAGCGCCTCAAGCGTATTAAGTACGACGCGAGAGGACATTAGACCCGTGAGCGTCCCACCGATCTTGAAAGTGGCGGCAGGCGAAGACCAGTTCGGCGAATTTCGGGGACTTGGCGTGAGTTTGATTACGTTCAAGGTTCTATCGCCAGAACCCGACGGCCTGCTGGTGCTGGAAAACACTTTTCACGCAAAAGGCGGGCCGGGCCGTCATCTGCATCATGAGCAGGATGAATGGTTCTACGTGGTTGAGGGGGAGTTCATCATCGAGGTCGGTGAAGAACGGTTCGAACTGAAACCCGGCGATTCGCTGCTTGCGCCGCGCCGTATCCCCCATGTGTGGGCATTTGCTGGCGAGGGGACGGGGCGAATTCTGGTTACGTTTTCGCCTGCCGGAAAAATGGAAGCGTTCTTTCGGGAAGTGACGAAGGCGAACGCGATGCCACCGCAAAACCCCGAACTGTGGCGCGCTCATGGCATGGAACTGATGGGGCCACCGCTGGCGATTGAGTAAGTTTTTAGCCACCGGGGATTGAAATCCCCGGCTAGAAGGCAGCAAGGCGGTAGGGGCGACACATGCGTCGCCCGCGAGAGGGCAGACACACAGGTCTGCCCCTACATCCGAGAAAATAAATACGGGCAAGGCATGCCTTGCCCCTACATAATATCCTGATAGGAGTGAGCAATTGAAACTACAAGCATTACGTGAGGAAGTGAACCGGCTGCACGCGGAACTTCCCGACAATAAACTGGTGGCGTGGACGAGTGGCAACGTCAGCGCGCGCGACCCTGAAACGGGCTTGATCGTCATCAAGGCCAGCGGCGTGAAGTTCAAAGACCTGACGCCGGAGAACATGGTGATCGTGGACGAGAACGCCAATATTGTTGAGGGCGATCTCAAGGCATCGTCGGATACCGCTTCGCACTGTTACATCTACCGCGAAATGCCGGACGTTTTCGGCATCGTGCATACGCATTCGCGCCATGCGGCGGCGTTCTCGACGCTGGGGCGGTCTATCCCGTGTGTGCTGACGGCCATGGCCGACGAGTTCGGCGGCGAGATTCCGTGCGCGGGTTTTGCGATGATCGGCGGCGAGGAGATCGGGCGCGAGGTGGTGCGCGTTCTCACGGGGTCGAGAAGTCCAGCGGCGCTGCTGCAAAATCACGGTGTATTCACCATCGGCAAGAACGCGGACTCGGCGGTGAAGGCAGCGGTGATGTGCGAGGATGTGGCGGCGACGGTGTGGACAGCGATGCAGATGGGGACGCCAATCCCGCTCAAGCCGGAAGACATAGAGCGGCTGTATCAGCGCTATACGTATGTGTATGGGCAGTAACCCCTCACCCTAAATCCCTCTCCCCCAAGGGGCGAGGGACTTGAGACTGGTTCAGGAAAGGGCGCATCACGATGCGCCCCTACCGCGATAGAGCGTATTGATCGGTAAGGGCAGGTCTCAGACCTGCCCCTACACTGCGGAAATGTCTAACGAGCGGTAGGGGCACGATGCATCGTGCCCCTACAATAGCCAACATTCATTCTAACAAGGAGTCTTTACATGATTGGCAATGGAAGTGGTGCAATGAATCGTCCGGTGACGCTCGGCGTGATCGTCGGCAATCGCGGGTTTTTCCCCGATCATCTGGCATTGAGCGG
>JACMMD010000181.1 GCA_014379235.1 Anaerolineae bacterium | reverse complement strand
TCAAATTCGGTGTACTGGGTCGCCAGTCGCTCGTTGTAAAGTGCCGTACCCGGCAGCGGCGCGGGCTGTGCCGGAGTGGTCGTGCCAAAATACAGGGTGTCGATCATTTCCTGACGATTGATCGCGTAGGATAGAGCGACGCGGAAGTTGCGATTTTGGAATATCTCACGCAGGACAGGATTGCGCGAGGTCAGGTTGAGTTGAAGGACGCTGCTGTTGCTGTCCGTCGGGATCATATCGAAAAACGTATAGTCACCCGTCTCAGCGTTATCAGCAAAAAAGGCGCGATTATCGAGCGCATTGATGTGACGCTCCTGCATATCGACTTCGCCAGCAGCAGCGCGCAGCACCATGTTTTCGACTTCTGGCACGACAGTGTATACGATGCGGTCAATATACGGATACTGGCGGCCTTCGGGGTCTACTTTCCAGTAATATGGATTGCGGACGAGGACAAGTTCCGTCGTATCGCTCTGGAGTGCGTTTTCCGCCATCCAAGGATCAAGGGTTGGAACCTCCGGCGACCAGCGCGACGGGTTGTAGTGATCGCCACCACGATTCTGGAAGTACGTCACCCAATTGTCAAAGCCAGCAGCAAGCGCATCGGCCTCAACATCCGGGTTGTAGGTGGGGTGAAACTGCTCAAAGTAATGCCGCGCATAGTACGTAACTTGTACGCCCCACTGCGCCGCCAACTGCGGCAGGAACAAGCCCGCAGGGGCCGCGAAGGTGAACTTCACGGTGTAGTCATCGATCATCTCAAACGTGGCAGTCTCGCCATCAACGATCAAGAAATCCATGCCGCTGGGGTTGATGTCTGGATTATTGGCTACGTCTTCATACCAAAAGCGGATGTCGTCGGCAGTGAAAGGCTCGCCATCTGACCATCTCATACCGGGACGCAGATGGAAGGTGAACTCGCGTCCATCCTCGCTGACTTCCCAGCTTTCAGCGACATTAGGGATAACGTGATCGTAAGCAACATCCCAACGCACGAGCGGCTCATAGCTGGCCGTGCGCTCCAAGTTGCCATCGTCACCAATCCCGGTCATCAAGCGGCGCCATGTTCCGCCATATTCGCCAAGCGCCATTGGCTCAACGATCATTGGGTTTTCCGGCAGTCGTTCTTCGAGAGTCGGCAGCGTTCCCGCCGTGACCATCTCGGTTAGTGTTGGCGCTTCGGAATAGGTCATTGCAGTTTGAGCAAAAGAAGGAATTACACCAACAAGTAGGCAAAACAAACCCATTAAAAGGCTGCGAGTGAGGCGAACAGTCATTGTACAGACTCCTTATTAGGACATCCAAGTTGTATAGAGATGGACTCAGGAACGGCTGTAATGTCTGTCGTCCCCCCGTTACTCTCGTCGCTTAATATGTAACTTCCTGCGATTAATCACCGTGTACTTATAGGTTAATTGGCGTTTAAGGGGGAGTGAAATAGTTCCTGAAGGTAACAGTGATGTGTGGATACTACTGATACTTCGAAATGAACGCTGCGACATCGAGCAAATCATCGAAGCGCGATTTGAGCATCTCGTGTGTCCATTCCCACCATGCGATCTCGAGTAGCGCTTGGACGATATAGTTCTCGAAGCGCTGACGAACGGGTTTTGCTGGAACGCCAACAACAATCGTATAGGGATCAACGTTTTTGGTGACGACTGCGCCCGCGCCGACAACCGCACCTGTTGAAACACAAACACCCGGCATAATGATCGCGGCATGTCCAATCCATACATCGTGTCCGACAGAGCATTTATGTGCCCGACGCCAGTTGAAGAAGTCGCTGTCGTCACTATCGCCAAATCCGAATATCTTGCGGCGGTAGGTCATATGATGCTGGGTGACGCGCTCCATCGGGTGATTGCCGGGATTGATACGTACATGCGAAGCAATTGAACAGAACTTGCCTATTTCGGCGTAGATGATGTCGACATCTCCGGCGGTATAGCTGTAATCACCGAACCGTGACTCGATCAACAGTGTGTTCGCCCCGATTTCCGTGTACGCACCGATATATGAATCCCAGATGCGCGCTGATGGATGAATGGTTGGCTCCATACCAAGTGTTTTCTCGCTCTGGATATGTTCTGAAACCGGAAATTTATCAACGTGTTGCATCATGCAAACAATTCATCCTGCTGTTGTAGCGTGAGCGTATGGTTCACAAGGCGGTTGATTTGAGCGTCTTGAAAAATGAAGTGACCCTCACGTAGTGTTGCACGGACACGCGGATGTCCGGCGGGGTTTTGCTCCACCAGAACCAGATCGGCGGATTTACCGACTGCAATCGAACCGCGATCCATTAAGTTGGCGGCTTCCGCTGGCCGTTGGCTGACAAGTTTGACGCTTTCGTGCAGCGGCAGCAAACCATCGGCGGCCAACTTATAAGCGACACCAAGCAGGGAGAACGGGAAGTAATCGGTGGCCAGAATATCGACCACGCCAGCCTGAATGGCTGTCGTCGCGCTCAAGTTGCCGCCTGTCGACTCGCCGCGATAGGCGTTCGGCGCGCCCATGATGACATGCATTCCACGCCGACGTGCCTCATGGGCCGCTTCCAAAGTGACCGGGAACTCGCTGATGGTGACACCGAACTCGGACATCTGCGCCACTTTTTCCGCCGTATCATCGTCGTGGCTGGCCATGGGGATACCATGCGCGGCAGCCAGTGCGGCCAGTTCAGCGGCGACACTCCAATCACGCGGTGTTGCCACTTGGGTCTCAATCGAGGTTTCGACCTGCTTGATTAATTCTTCCCCGATTTTGTCCGGTTCGAAGCCCAGCCAGCGCGTCATGAAATCGACATATTTCTGGATGTTCTTGTATTGGCCTTGTCCGGGCGTGTGATCCATGATCGAAACGAGATCAATCGTATGTTCTTGCAGCAGCATTTCTAAAATCGGCGCGGTATTGCCGTTGCCGATTTCAAAGCGCGCATGAACCCGTACATCGATATTGAGGTCTTCACGGCAGCGAACAATGGTGCGGATGATCTCCTGCGCTTTTTCCTGTGTACGGAGATCGTTCTTTGTCCACGCGAATCCCACCGCCGCAAACGCTGTCGTAATGCCTGCGCCCGCAAGTCGTTTGTCGAGTTCGTACAGCGCGACTTCTGTAGGGAAGTAAGCGCCGGGACGTGGCTCAATATCGCGCTCAAGCATGTCGCCATGCAGGTCGATCAAGCCGGGAATCGCGGTCAGCCCACGCAGCGTTAAGCCTCTCACAGGCGCATCGCCAGTCAGAATGTCAGCGATCTTTCCGTTGACGACCTGAATCGCGCCACGTTCGATAATGCCATCCGGTAGAACTAGACGAAGTTCAGTTAGCCACATCAAGTATCGCCTCTCCTTGTAAAACAATCTCACCATCAACTAAAGCCTGAATTTCTTGCGGGTAATGGAAAACCCCGATCATGGTGACACCTAGCGTTTTTAGCTCGGCCAAACGCCGCGTGAGTGATGCGCGGGCGGCGGCATCCAGCGATGCAGTCGGTTCGTCCAAAAGCAGCAGGCGGCGCGGGGCGATCAATGCACGAGCAAGGTTGACGCGCTGCTGTTCGCCGCCGGAAAACGTCGAAGGATAGGCGGCCCACAGTTCGGGACGAACGCCGAAATCACTGAGTAGTTCTTCGGCAGCACCACGAGCCTCATCGAACGCTGTGCCGCTGACCACAAGCGGCTCGGCCACCAGATCGAGCGCGCTCACTCGTGGGCGCGGGCGCAAAAATTGGGTAACGAAGCCCAGTTCTTCGCGGCGAAGCAGCATCATGTCCACATCGGCGGCATGGGCGAGATCAATCGGCCCATGCTGCGAGTGGTAAATGGCGCTACCGCTCGACGGTAAATACGTTCGATAAAGGCAGCGCAGTAGTGTCGATTTGCCGACTCCGTTCGCGCCTGTCACCAGCAGGAATTGGCCGTCGCGCAGCGTGAACGAAAGATCATGAAAGGAGGGAATCGCCCGACCCAAATGATGCACGTAGAACTGTTTCGTGAAGTGTTGAACGTCGAGCAAGATCATAGTTTTGCGTGTACCAGTTGTTGTGTATAGGCATGTTGTGGGTCATCTAGGACTTGATCGGTCAAGCCCGTTTCGACTACGCTCCCGCCGCGCATGACCATCACCCGATCAGCCAGTGTGCGAATGACGCCGAGATCGTGCGATACCAGAATCATGGCAAGGCGTAAATCGCGCTGCAAATTTTTGAGTGTATCGAGTACCGCTGCCTGCACACTCACATCCAGTCCGGTGGTTGGCTCATCGAGCAGCAAAATGCGCGGGCGCAGGGCGATGGCTTTGGCAAGTTGAACGCGCTGCTGCATCCCGCCCGAAAGCACTCGCGGCGGGTCGTCCATACGATCTAATGGAAACTCGCTGGCCGCAAGCGACTCGCGGGCAACTTGCCGTAGGACGGCGTATTCACGTACTCCGGTCATCAGCAGGCGTTCGGCGACGTTGCCGCTCGATGTGTAGCGCATGCGTAAGCCGAGATGGGGGTTTTGATAAACCATGCCGATATGCAGCGCAGCAACTTCACGACGGGCGAAACGATCAAGCGTGAACAGGTTCACATCCTCATACTTCGGCAGTTCAAGCTGATAATCGCCAGCATTAGGAAGTTCTTCAAGGTTCAGCAGTCGCAGCACGGTTGATTTGCCAGAGCCGCTTTCACCCACGATGCCCAACACCTCGCCCGCATAAACTTCGAGGTTGACATCTTCTACCGCCGTGATGCGCCCGTAACGCTTCGTGAGCGCTTTTGCGCGCAAAAGCGGCGTCTCACGCATGAGACGAGGCGTGTTCAGCGCACCGTTACTCCGTGCGGACGGGGGATTTAAGATAGCCATCTTTATAGAACTTCCCTTCATCGTCGTAATAGGTCGCGCCGAACTGCTGCGGTTCGCCGCGCTGTTGGGCGACCAGCTTATCCAGATAACCACTGTCGCTGACCTCATAAGCGGATGCGCCAGCGGCCTGCGGGATTTCGTTCATGAACTTGTTGACGACACCCGTCACCGCGTCGGCCCATGTGCGTTGATCTTCGACCTGAAACGGTACGTCGCTAAATTCTAGCGGGTAAACATCCGTGTAAGGCGGCACAGCGTATAGGCGCTTTTCGCGTCCGGCGCTCAACAGCGTCAGGTGCGCCGCTTGATGCAGTTTGGGCGTGTCCCAGCGCGGAATCGGGCTAGGGCTAATCACGTAGCGCCCGTTCACAAGGCTCGGATAACTCGCGCCCTGTAGATACTGTTTATAGCGTACCAACTGCTCGTAAAGTACCAGCCAGAGCTGGCTGTAATCCGAGTCGGCGTGCATCTGATGAGTCTTGGAACTGTCGCTTTGCACGGCGCGGAGAGGTTCGGGGTCAGGTACTTGCAGCACCAACGCCTGTTCTTCGCGTAGCACTTCTTCAGGGATACGGTGGCGGCTCTGGATGATGGTCGCTTCCAGCACGTCTGTTGTCGTCGCAGCGCCGCTCATGCGGGTGATGAAGCGCCGCAAATTCGCCGCATTCACCGAGTCATCCGAACCTTGATCGATCACTTTGATGACGCTCTCCGGCCCGACGAGACTTAGGCTGACCTGTAAACCACCTGTGCCCCAACCCCGAGCAATGGGTAATTCGCGGCTGGCATAGGGCACTTGATAGCCGGGAATGGCGATGGCTTTCAAAGTGCGGCGGCGCAGTTCGCGCTTGGCAAACGCATCCAGAAATCCATATGCATAGTCTTCGCGGGGCAGCGCCAAATTTTCAAGTGCGGTCATCGTTAGGGTGTCCTCTGCGTCATCGGCTCAAGCTCGGCGTTGTCTTCGTCGGCTGAATAATAAGTAGCGATGACCTTGCGTAGGTTATCGAGGCTGCTGGCAAAGGTCACATAATGCGGCAGCTTGAAGTGGATGCAAAAGCCGCTGGCCTCGACAGGTTCGGTGTGATACATGACGAATTCTTCGGTGTGCGCCGGATGAGGTTCGGCTTGATTCATCTCTAAATCGAGTGTGGCTGCGGCGATCAGCTTGACTTCGTTCCAGCCAAGCGTGGCCGCGAAACCCAGCGACAATCCGGTTTTGTCGGCGCTGGTGACGACTTCCGCTTGGCTCACACGCACACGGCCCGCGCTGAACTTTTCGCCCGTCACCGGATGGGTGACTTCGATTTCAGCGTGGGACAGGCGTAGCTCGTTCACCGTCGGATGAATGAGGCCATAGCCGCGCATACTCGCATAACCAAGGGCGAGTACGCCGCCTGTATCCGCACGAGCAAGCGCTTGTAGACGATGTTCACGCGGGGCGGGAAAAAGCGCCGGATCGCGGGTGACATCGGGGATGTCGGCTGGTAGGCGTGTTTCATGTACTGGAAGGGCGGCAAGTAATCCCGCGCTGCGCTGCCAGTCCGCGACGAACGGATAAGATGGCGAGGCGGGAGTATCAGGTTTGGTGTCGTCAACTGCGGTCTCATCGGAGGTGGTATTCCCGTTGCTATCTGAATCGGGTGCAGCGCCATCAAGGATGTCGAGCTTGAGAATGCGATGGCTGTAATCGAGCGAGGGGCCTAAGACCTGCCCGCCGGGAATATCCTTGAACGCCGCCGAAATCCGCCGCACCGTCAGCGTCTTATCAGGCGTAACGGGCGACGCATAAGCGAGGCGCGGCTGTGTCGAGCGATAAGCGCGTAGGAGAAGCACCGCTTCATACAGGTCGCCGCCGGATTGAGCAATCGCTAGGGCGGCCAGTTCGGGCGCATACAGCGATGCTTCGCCCATCACGCGATCTACCAGATAGGGCAGGGTATCCGCTATTGCGTGAACGAGGTCACGGGTCGGCTGGCCTTTAAGAGCATGAAACAGCTTTTCTGACTCTTGTATGGCCGCTTCGCCGCCTTTGGTTGCAACGTACATGCGTTATGCTCCTCGCTGGCGGGTGATGCTGGTGCTGCGCGGGATGCCCATCACGCGAACATCGTCAATCAAATAGATGTCATAGCCCAGTGGATAACGCCGACGGCTTTCGCGCACTTCCCAAAATATCGACGGTAAATCGACCTGTACGCTGATCGAGCCATTTACACCGGGGCCGACAAGCTCAAGCGTTTCACCGTGTCCGAATTCGCAGCCGATGAACAGTGTGGCGGCGCGGTCAGGATAAAGCAGCGTACCAACGCCTGCATCCTCAATCGTATTGAGGTCGTCAGACGACAGATACGGGTAGAAATGATAGGCCGCACTGTCCGGCGGCAGAGATCGCGCTCCGTTTGTCGCCAGCGTTTCCGCTAACGTTGTGTCGGGCGTGAAAAACGTCGTTTCAAGGTCGAGCAGTGTTTCGCCAATCAAAGCGAACGGCGGTGCGCTAGTCAGGAGTGTATAAACACGGCCCGGATAGCTTAATGCCCACATCAACGCGAGAAATGTCTCACGCGAACGCGCTTCGGCGGCAGTATATAGGGGGTGCTGGTCAATCATCAGAACGTCTCCATCTCGACGCGCGTTGCTTCGACTTGTAGAAGAAGCCGATCATCGTCTGACTGCTGCTGGGCCGCTTGTTTATCGAGGAACTCGGTGATGATGTCGATATGATGAGTTTGCATTTGCAGCGTGGCATCAAGAACGGCGATGCCGAGCGCGAATACAAGGTCGCGGCCTGTCACCAGCGCAAAGCCTTGCACTCCATTAGTCAATTTAATATGGGCTTCGCTGACCAGAATTTCGCCTAAGTGGAAGATTGCGCCGCCAGCACTGTCGGTGTAGGGCAGCATGACTAAGCCCGTGCGATTCTTTAACACGCTGACTTCACCGAGCGCGGGTAAAACGCTTTCCGCCAGCGCTTTGACTTCATCAGCAGGGGCGTGGGTGAGAATGGTGAGGTATTCGGACTGTGAGTAAGGGTTCACAAGATTATCCAACGCAATAAGGCAAAAGAAACAGGTGGCCAGTTTGAACCGGCCACCCGATCACGTCGTAAATGATTTGGTTAGCGAGCGCCCAAGTCAAGTTGGAGCAGGTCTGCGGTATCGCGCAGGCCATCATACAGGTTGTCCAAACGCTCCAAGCCGAGCATTTCGGTAGGGTTGACGTAGTAGCGCTCGATACCGACGATCAGTTCAGGGTCGCTGGCCACGTCGAGCAGGGCGGTTTGCACTGCATCCTTGAATGTCTGCGGCAGATCGCCACGCACGGCGAATGGTGTCTCAGGGATGACAGACGACTGCGCGAAGACGACGATATTGCCATCGGGGCATGCTTCATAGATCGCGTCGATCTCTGCTTGCGTCATGGCTTGGTAGTAAGGAAACTCACCAGTGGCCGACTCATAGCCGCAGAGGTTAATCAGACCTTCGTCGGCCTGCGCTACGAGATTGCCATCGAAGGTCGCGCCTGCATCGGTTGTGCCTTCAGCAACGCTCAGTACCGCAGACGGGTGATTACCTGCGAAAATGATCTGCGCGAATTCTTCAATCTGCGCGGGATCGGTGAAGCTCATTTGCGACATTACGGTTGTTGCGGGGATGAGATAGCCGCTGGTCGAAGCCGGATCGGTGAAGGCGAATGAATGCCCTTCGATGTCGGCGACGCTGGAGATGCCAGAACCCTTGACCGTAAAGAGTAGGCTGTAGTAACCGGGAAGAATTTCTGTTTCCACGTCCGCCGCCTGTTCAAGGGTGATACCTTCCTCAAAATTGGCGACGGCAATGGCTTCTGCGTTGGCTTCTTGTGCAGCTAAAACATACGAGAATGGGCCGACTTCCATTGCGTCGGCGCGGCCAGCGCGCATGGCTTCGATCACCGCTGTGTAGCTCGTGCCCGTGATGAGCACAGTGCGAACGCCAGTGCGCTCCTCAAGGTAAGCGCGCAGCGGCTCAACGGCTGAAAGCGCTTCTTCAACGTTGTCACCGGGATAGACACCGATGATGAAGGTTTCCGGCCAGCCCGTGCGATCTATTCCATCATCGGCAACGGGTGTTGCATCTTGGGCAGTCACAAAATTAATGCCGAGCAAGACAAGAACCATCAATGCTGCAAAGACAATACCGAGCTTTTTCATGGTCTCCCTTTCCTAAACGCTTTGCT
>JACMMD010000180.1 GCA_014379235.1 Anaerolineae bacterium | reverse complement strand
AATCCGCAGGAGATGGGGCGCATGATGCAGCAGGTCACGGAGAGCGCTGGCGGTGAAGCAGGCGGCGATATGGGCGCGGATTATCACGAAGTCACCGAGCGCTTGCTCAACGGCGAAAAGCCGGACAAAATCGAGCAAGACTTAGGCAGCCGAACTACCCCTGTCAGCACCGACGAATAGCACCGAACCTACGCCAGAAATGACACCAACCTTAGCGCTTTAGTCTCTAAAACATAACACAGAGATACAGAGGGACAAGAGACACAGAGTTATTTTTTTCTCTGTGCCCCTGTGATCTCCGTGTCTCTGTGTTAAGTCCTTGCGCTTTACCTTAGCTTTGCGTATCGCTGTCGCTCTGCTCTTCGCCATCCCGCGAGATGCGGACGTGGCGGCGCGGTTCTCTACCGAAACTTTGCGAATACAGATGCGACTTCCGGGCCATATCGTGTTGCAGGCGACGGATGTGAGACGTTTGTGGCGAGAGGTCGATGCTATCCGTCCCGGAGCGGACTTGCACGATGGCCTCTTCCGTCTCACGCATCGCCACGCCAAAAGGGTCGTGCGCCGAGTCGCGGCTGCTCCCCTCTAGCTGGAAAAGATCTGTTAAGAAACTTTCCATCTGCGAAACGGTATTGGCGCGCAGCACATAGATCGGTGTGCCGCGTCGTTCAGCGTCAACGATCAGCTTCGGACGGCGGCGATAGTAGTTCTTCAACGTCACAATGGCATCCGCCGCGCCGAAATCTTCTTCCACTTGCAGCGGCACATTCAAGCGCCGCGCCGCCTGTTGCAGGCGATTGCGCGCAATGCCATAGGCATACACCCGCGTCTGTCGCAGTTTGGGCGAGGCTTCGGCCAAGCGTGTTTCGTGATGTTCGCGCGGCAGGAGTTTCGTGCCACGGCCACCTCTACCGCCGCCATCGCCACGTCCTGTCCCCCCGTTATCACGACCATCACGGCCATTGCCGTTGCGGCTGCGTTCACGTTCGGCTATGGCGCCGGGTTCGGGGGTGGCCGTCTCGATGAAGATTTCGCCCGCATCATTGCGGACGCGCAGTTCAACAGGCTGCGGACGACCACGCAGAATTCCGTCCACTGCCAACGCCACATCTTCATGTACGACAAGGCTGTCGCGGGTTTGGATCTCCACCAGCACGTCGAATGTCGGCGGAGAGCGGCGCTCCAGCACCGTTTTCTGCGTACCACGACGGCGCGCTTCCTCGTCGGAGAGCGTCACCGCTTCGATGCCGCCTACAAGATCGGAAAGTGTCGGGTTGAGCAGCAGATTTTCCAGCGCGTTACCGTGCGCCGTACCGATCAACTGCACGCCGCGCTCGGCAATCGTGCGCGCCGCCATCGCTTCGAGTTCACGCCCGATCTCATCAATGACGATGACTTCGGGATTGTGATTCTCGACGGCTTCGATCATGACTTCGTGCTGGCGAGTCGGCTCGGAGACCTGCATCCGGCGGGCCTTGCCCACTGCGGGATGCGCTACGTCGCCGTCGCCGCCGATTTCGTTGGATGTATCCACGATGATGACGCGCTTGCTCTCGGCCAGCACACGCGCGGCCTCGCGCAAGAGCGTCGTCTTACCGACACCGGGCGGCCCCAACATGAGGATGCTCTGTCCGGTTTCGATCAGGTCACGCATGATCTCAATCGTGCCATACACGGCGCGTCCGATACGGCACGTCAGGCCGATCACATCGCCACGACGGTTACGAATAGCCGAAATACGATGTAGAGTACGCTCCATTCCAGCGCGATTATCCGCATCGAAATCGCCAATGTTCCGCACAATCGCCTGAAGGTCGTCGTGCGTTATTTCGCGGTCTAACAGTTCAATTTCGCCATCGACGAAGCGGGCTGTGGGCACACGTCCCAAGTCAAGCACCACTTCGAGCAAATCATCCGTGTTACCAATCTCGTCCAGTCGGTCTTTCAAGTTGCGTGGCAGTACACGCTTTAGTTCTTCAATGTCGTCTGTGATACGACGTTCACTCATATACGAATTGCTACTCCTAAACTTCGTTAGCGTTCAAGTACCGCTTCGCGCACACGACTCGCGGGTGGTCGAACGGGTCTCGAAATCGCGTCGAGCTTCCGTTCTAAAGGAGCGAATGCATTCATTCGTATCCCCGCGGCGATATGCCGCACCATCACCGCTTGCTGCGCCCACAGTTCAAAATCGAGTTCATCCAGCATAGGTTCGAGCCAGTTCTGATAACGGCTCACACGCACATATACCGGGACTTTAGCGGAACGGCCCGTCGCATGGACGCGGGCAAGCGCCGTTGCCAGAACATCCGGCGCGTCGCTGTAAATATCAGGATGAAGATAGGGCGTTATAAAAACACCATGTTTGCCCTCCGAGATGGCTAAATAGCCCTCGATACGGTCATTCTTGCGGTACACCAGACCCGTGCAATCCAGAGGCGGCTGCGAAACAGGCTGCACAAGGCTCGGCACTGTATCCACGTACAGCGATTGGATACCCATCGCGTCTGCGTCGGTCTCCGCCGTCAGTTCGACAGGCGGCTGATGCAGCGTCACAATCCCATTCGCGCCATCTTCCACCGGAACGCGCCGCCAGATCGCCTGCCGCGCATACACTGCGAAATTCGCGGTACGCATGGTTTCGAACAAGCGGCTTTCCTCATGCACCTCACCCGTGAGGATGTGCGCGCCGCGTCGGCCTGCTTCGGCGGTCATCGCGTCCAGCAGGTGCAGCCACACGGTATCGTTCAGATAACGATGCGGCGGCGGCGCAACATACATCAACTGCGCGTTAGGTTCATCTTGGCGCAGTCGAAACTGCGCCACAGCCTGCTGATCGTCCGAGCGCGCTACCCATGTATGTAGCCCCCGCTGAGGCAAAAAGATGCTCGAAAACAGGTGGCTCTGGGGCGCTTCGACATCGGCGGTGTAACCCAGTCGGCTGTCCAGCACAATACCATCGTCGATCAAGCGTAGGATCAACGGGATATCGACTAGCGATGCGGGTCGCACTTCGATCTTACGCGCGGGCATAACGGTCTCTCTTCATCGATAGACGGCGAAAGCATGGCCGCGTGTTTACAACGCCGGATAGTCCGGCAGGAGAAGGTACGACTGCGCCTAGCAGGTTCACGCTGTGGGTTGTGTGCTTCACCATGAGCCTCATTCTATCATCAACAAGCGCGCACTGACAACGCTTCGCCACTTCACGCCCAACTGCAAGCCCAACAATAACCGATCATAGTTAGACCAACGTTAAATGGCGAAAGTGCTGTGTATTTTATACAACCCTCAAGATGGTTCGCGGCTACGAGACAATATGGATCAGCTTGGATATATCCGGCGTAAGTCCATTTCGCGTAGCATGATAGTTGAGATTATTGTGTAGGGGCGCTTCGCGAAGCGCCCCTACTGCACTACTTTAGTGAGGGGACACCTATGCCGCGTGATTATGCCGCTCAACCCGTCAACCAAGTGCGCCGCGCAGACCGCGCTATCGAGGACGAAGCGTGGATTCGCGCCCTGCTGAACCGCGCCGCCGTCGGCTCATTGGCGACAGTTCACGAAGGGCAGCCGTTTATCAACAGTAACCTGTTCGTCTATCACGAAGTGTCCGACGCGATTTATATGCACACGGCCCGTTACGGACGCACTCAAGCCAATGTCGAAAGCGGCGAATCCATCGGCGCAGACCGCGTATGTTTCAGCGTCACCGAGATGGGGCGACTGCTGCCAGCCGATGAAGCGCTGGAGTTTAGCGTCGAGTATTCCGGCGTAGCGATCTTCGGCAGCGCCAGCATGATCTTCGGTGACGAGGCGCGCCATGCGTTACAACTGCTGATCGACAAATACTTCACGCACATGCGTTCCGGCGAACATTACCGCCCGATTGCGGATGAAGAACTCAAGCGCACGTCGGTCTATAAAATCCAGATCGACTCATGGAGCGGCAAGCAGAAAAAAGCCAGCGACGATTTTCTGGGCGCGTTCCTCTATGGACAAACACCCGCCGAGCCGCCGTTCTTCTGGAATCCATCTGCGCCACATTCACCCGGCGAATTACCGTGACCGTGGCCGGAACACACTTTACACGGGATGAGACTGACAACAGCATCCGCCCGACGCCCAGAAGTGAATTCATCAACGGCGTGAAAGCCGTCATCCCGCTGATCGTCGGCGGGATTCCCTTCGACGTGATCTTCGGCGTCAGCGCCATCGAAGCGGGGCTATCACCTGCCGCCGTTCAAGGGCTGTCGCTGTTCGTGTTCGCTGGCTCGGCGCAGTTCATCGGCGTCGGGATGGTGGCCGCAGGCGCGGCCACAGGCTTTATCATTTTGACAACCTTCATCGTCAACCTGCGCCATTCACTGTATGCGGCCACGCTTGCGCCCCACGTTCGCGGGCTGTCGCAGCGTTGGCTTTTGCCGCTCGGCTTCATGCTGACCGACGAGTCTTTCGTCATGGCGATAGGCCGCTACAACCAGCCCGATGACTCGCCCTATAAGCATTACTACTTCTTAGGCGCGAACCTCGCCATGTATGTGACGTGGCAGATATTTACGTTCGTTGGCATTGTACTCGGCAGCAGTATCCCCAACATCGAAAACTGGGGCTTGGATTTCGCCTTGCCCGCCGCCTTTATCGCCATGCTTGTGCCGCAGCTTACCTCGCGCCCGATGCTGCTGGCGGCGGTAGTTGCGGGTTTAGTAGCGCTGGCGGCTCATTCGCTGCCCAATCAGATGGGGCTGATGGTCGCGGCACTGGCGGGTGTCATCGCAGGCGTGATCGCGGAGCGCATTTGGCCACCCGCTGAAACAGAAGAAACAGCATCGTAGGGGCACGATATATCGTGCCCCTACCGCTAGAATAAATGGATATGATTTATGAATGAAGTTATCTTGATCGCCGGCATGGCACTGGTGACATTCGCCGTGCGCTATCCGGTGCTGGCGCTGTTGAGCCGCTTTCAACTGCCACAAGTCGTGACGCGCACGTTGAAGTTCGTGCCGCCTGCCGTGCTGGCCGCTATTGTCCTGCCGGAAATGCTGTTCAACGATGCCGGCCAAATCAGCCTGAGCTACACCAACGCCGGCCTCATCGCCGGAGTTATCGCGGCGCTGGTGGCGTGGCGCACCAAAAACCTGCTGGCCACGATTGTGATCGGCATGGGCATTTATCTGGCGTGGCGCTGGCTCATGTCTACCGCAGCGTTATAAGCGTTATAATCCCTCTAGCGCTTCACGCGCTCACTGACTGCTCATTGAGGTAAGGTAATATGAAAATGGAAATTGAACCCATTGGGACGGTACGTTCGCCTATCCACGAGCCTGTCGATGAAGGTTGGGGCGAGATTGTGTCCGAAGTCCATGTTGGCGATTGGCTGATTGATGGGTTGCGCGGCCTCGATAGTTTCTCCCACGCCATCATTATCTTCTGGATGCACGAAGCCCAGTTTGACATCAACAAACATCTCACACGTCACCCGCGTGGGCGTACAGATTTGCCCGAAAGCGGCATCTTCGCACAGCGCGCACGGCATCGCCCCAATCCGATTGGCATCACAACAGTGGAGATCATCAGCGTAGCGGGTAACGTGCTGCGAGTGCGCGGCTTAGACGCCATCGACGGGACACCTGTGTTAGACATCAAACCTTATGTCCCCGCGTTCGATGATGTCGAAGACCCTACCGTACCCGAATGGATGAATCGAATCATGAAGGGGTACTTCTAATTGCAAGATTTCACAGCGCTTGAACTAACGGCGGACTCTCTGTTGGAGCGCGCCCGAAAAGAAGGCGCGCCGTTGATCGATGGTGAGCGCGTGACTTTCGTCTGGCACGGCGAACACGCGCCGGAACTGATGGGGGATTTTAGCGGTTGGGGCTGGGGTGGAGAACCTGTCACTATGACTGAAGTTGAGTCGGGAACAGGCGTGTGGACATATTCACTGACGCTGCCGCTCGACGCTTACATTCAATACGCCTATGTGGTCGATGGCCAGCGTGTCCGCGACCCGTTCAACCTTCGCGTCAAAGTCGATAGTCAGGACGAGCCGAACAGCTTCTTCGAGATGCCCGATGTGCAGCATACGTCGCTCATCAAGCGGCGGCGCAAAGGCGCGCATGGCGTGATGACGCGCCATACCGTCGAGAACCTGTTTCACATCGTCGGCAGCAATCGGCGCGTTCACCTCTACCACCCGCCGACCACCGAACCTGTTCCGCTGCTGCTGGTGCTGGACGGTCAGGACTATATCGGGCAGGGACGCCTGCTGCACATGGTCGATAACTTGATCGGGCAGGGGCGCATCCGCCCGATTGCCATGGCCTTAGCGCATCACGGACGGCAGGCCCGTGTGGTCGAATATGGGTGCAGCGAAAGCACCTTAGCCTTCTTCGTGGACAGTGTGCTGCCGCTCGCCCACGAAAACCTGAACTTGCTGGACATCGACGAGAATCCCGGCGCGTATGGCATCATGGGCGCGTCGATGGGTGGGCTGATGTCGCTGTATTCTGGATTGCGAGTGCCGCACATCTTCGGCAAGGTGTTGACCCAATCGGGGGCATTCCACATCGGACACCACGAAACCGTCGTCTATGAGTTGATCCACAGCACCGATGTCAAACCGCTCAATATCTGGATGGACGTTGGGCAGTACGAGTATCTATTGGGCACAAACGACTCCATGTACAAGCTGCTGCAAAATAAGGGCTACAACGTCGATTTCAACGTTTTCGCTGGCGGGCATAACTACATGTCGTGGCGCGATGATGTCTGGCGCGGGCTGGAAGCGCTGTTCGGCCCAGAACGAGATATAATCACAGTCCCCTCTCCCACAAAACGGGGTGAGGGGACTTAAAACTCCCTTTCGCCCCTTGTGGGAGAAAGGGCAAGGGATAGAGGGGTAATTTTTCCTACACCCGTTTGAGCTTATCGGGGTTGCCGATAGTCCACATCTCCGCGATGCGTCCGCGCTCCATGCGGATGGAGATCACCACAAAGGCCCGCCCATCAGCACCATCGCGCAGCACAATTGCAGGTTCGCCGTTGACCGTTTTGACTTCAACCTGAAGGTTCTCCGGTAGGAGCCGTGTTGTAGCGATGGCGAACTGCGCTACTGTCGCTGCACCGCGCAGCGGACGGGTAGCCGCGCCACGCGCCTTACCGCCACCATCGGCCCATAATGTCACATCTTCGGCCAGCAGGTT
>JACMMD010000179.1 GCA_014379235.1 Anaerolineae bacterium | reverse complement strand
GTCCATTTTCCTGTCCACGCCCGCTCGATTTGGGCAGCAGGTCTCGTAATGCGTGATTGCCGATGGTGCGTTGAAGATACATGAGGGTATCGGGTGTGAGGTTTTCAGAGCTAGAGTCTGAGATGAAACGCTGAATCTGTTCAACGTTGGGCTGCTGTGAAACTTTGGGAATAGTTGACTGTGTGCCAGTTACAGGTTTGGGCTTTGATGTTTTATCACGTCGAATAGTCATAGCGTTCACCGAAAACTATTTTGTACAAGACTAAATAACGATGAGAAAGCCGTTATTATGAACTAGACAACAATTCTAGTTCATTCACCTCACCCTCAACAAGCAGTATGGCTTGGGTTTCGCAACATATCACGTAACTGTTACAATGAGCGGCGCGAAATAAAGTAGGAAATTGAGTGATGGACTTCTTAAAACGACTTTTCGGCGGCGGTGGTGGCAGCGGCGAACGCGACAACGCCATGTACTTCTACGTGCGTCCACGCGGTTGCGATGAAGTGGTGCGGATGCGCGTTGACCGCCACAACGACATCAGCCTCGCTGATGACATGAAGACGTACTATCTGCGGAAGCTGGTACGCGGGCAGAAATGCTTCAACACGGTAGAGGTCGAACTGTTCTTCGACTCGAACCGCAATCTCGCGGACAACAAAATACAGGGCGGCGAACTCGTCAAGCGCGAAGATTATGAGGCATGGGTGGCGAGTCAATCGGGGGAATAAATTCCCCAAAGCCAGTCCATGAGGAGATGAAATTGGCAGAAGCAAGAAAAATCGTTCAGCTCAAGGCCGAAGATTCGCCGCGTGTAATTGAGATGATGGGACGCGCTTTCGCCGCTGACCCTTTACCACGCTTTTTCGTGCCCGATGACCCGGAGCAGCGCTTTACGAAAGCGTTTATCAGCCTGCCTTTGAAATACTGTTTCGGTTATGGAGCAGTCCACACAACCCCTGCAATCGAAGGCGCAGCATGTTGGCTTCGCCCCGGTGAAGAACTATCAACCGTGCGGATGCTGCGTGTCGGCATGATCCCGATGATGATCAAATTGGGTTGGAGCGGGTTCCAGCGAATGAACAAATTCATTCCCGTTACCGAAGAACTCCACAAAGAGATTATGCCGAAGCCTCACTGGTATTTGTGGGCGTTAGGAGTCGAACCCGCATTACATAGGCAGGGCATTGCCAGCGCGCTCATGCACCCTGTGCTGTCCCGCGCTGATGCTGACAATGTAAGCTGTTACCTTGAGACGATGAATGAGCAAAACCTGCCGTTCTATGAGCGGCTTGGTTTCACGGTGGGCCGCCGCATCGAGCTAGCAGACGGCGCGCAGAAATTGACAATCTGGGGTATGCGACGACAGGCACACCATTAGCGTGCGCCTAGTTATATCTCTGGCACAGTGGCCTCGGTAAGCGCCTTCTTGAGTTCATCGAGCGTGGCGTATTTGCCCTCAGTGCGCTCGATCTTGCCACTGCTCATCCGCAGCGGGTTCTTCTCTAACTCTTCACGGGCTAAGGCGCGGTCTTTCACCGGATAGAAATACTCGCGGCTCTGGCGAATGCGCGCCATGATACGATCATGGATCGTGGTTACTTTATCCTTCGTGGTCTGGATAACGAACTCTTCGGGGGACAGATGTCCGACATAATCGGCTTCGTTACCGTGTTCGCGCAGGGCGTTTTTGAGCATGATAGCGATGGTTCGCAGGACATCATCGGCCACCATAAAGCCATAGCGTTCGCGGAACTCCGTCAGATTAGGGATGCTCAACACCAGCAGCGCCCAATTTTCATCCTCGCCAAAGATCAACGTTTCCAACCGTTCATCCATCAACGTGCCTTCGGGCAGTTCGGTGACGGGGTTCATCAACGGCTGACGCTTGACACGGTTCAGCGCGTTACGGACACGCAGGCGAATCTCCTGCAAGTCGAAGGGCTTGGTGATGTAATCAACCACGCCCAATTCCAGCCCGTGCAGCTTATCCACGCGGTCACGTTTTTCCGTGAGGAAGATGATCGGGATGTCCTGCGTGCGATGCTGCGCCCGTAACTGGCGGCACACTTCATAACCGTCGATGTCCGGCAGGCGAATATCCAGCACCACCAGATCAACCGTTTCTTCACGGCTGATTCGCAGTGCATCCTCGCCCCACGAAGCCGTCAGCACGTCGTAATTCTGGACGCGAAAATAGGCGTTGAGCATTTCCGACAGATCGAGATCATCTTCAACGATCAGGATTTGCGGCTTATCATCTGAGGCCAAGTTCCCTGTCACCGTCCCTACCCCGTTCCTTTAGAGCTGCCCCATCGGGCGCTTATTCACCACGAACACGCAGCGATCTGTGTCGCCGCTGCCTGCGCGGCAGCTTGTCTCGTAGGCGTGAAATTCGTAACCATTGGATGCCCAACGCAGCGTTTCTTGCAGCGCGCCCACCAGCGCATGGCACACCGGACGATCAGCCGTGCGCCCCCACGCCATGGGACTCGGTTCGACTATAAAACGATAGGCGCGATCCGTCGGGCCGCTTTCCTCAAGGCGCGAATGCTGGTCGCTGAACTGCGTAAAGGTCGTCGCCAGCGCCACCATGCCAAGCTGAACACGCTGATCCAGCGGCAGAGCGCGAAAGGCCGGGTCTGCTATGCCTTTCATCGCGCCGAAACCTTTGAGTCCCTGTGCGACCCACGCCCGCCCGATTCGCAGGGCAATCGCCCTACCGCCGCGCGCCCCATACATTTCTTCCAATGCGTGATTCAACGCCGCCATCGCCGCGAAATCAAAGCCCCGCTCCATCGTATTCGCGGGCGGGTGATCACTATACTTTTCCAAATCGGCAAGGCTTAGAAGCGCGTTAAGGCCATTGCGGCCCATCACGTCTTCCATCGCTGTGAAGAAGTGACGCGCGATTCGATTCGGGTAATAGAGGCCGCTCGATTCAAGCACGTTGCCCGGTTCTCTCCGTCAAGAAGCCGCCAATGCTGACGTTAGCTGTCGTTCCAAATGTGGATAGGACGTTATCCGCCGCGCCGCGCTAGACCAGATTGTTCAGGTCTTGCACAGTGCGCGCCACGTCCAAAAAGATCAAGCCGAGCTTGGCTTCTTTGCGCGCCAATACCGTCAATACGGCTTCTTCGCCTACAGCCGTCAGGATGACGTAGCCATTCTGCCCTTTGACGTAAACTTGCTCCAACGCGCCGCGCCCTAGCTCCGACGAGATACGCTCACCGAGCGACAGCATGGCAGCAGACATGGCGCTCACGCGGTCTTCTTCGATGTCGGCGGGCATGGATGAAGCCATGCTTAAACCGTCTACACTGACGATGGCCGCCGCTTCGACATCCCCTGAGCTGGCCTGTAAATCGCGCAGGCGCTCCACCAATTGTTCGGTACGTGACTTAGCCAAAAAATAATCTCCTATCAGACCGTGAAAATGCTGTCATGTAGCCCCCCTCGCATCGAGGAGATTATCGTCGAGAACGAGGAATGAAATCAACTAACCCATTATAAACCGTTCTCCCCCAGTGTGACAATTTTGTTGACAACACTTCTCAGTGATTAGCCATTAGCAATTAGCTTTTAGCCTCTAGCCACTCATCTCTAGCTCCTAACTCGAACCTCGTGCCTGCTTCTTTTATACAATAGATGAGCTTCTCAATTTTACCCTCTTGACATAGTTATAAAATAACTAGTAAACTAATCACTATGGCGCGAACATTCCAACGATCACCTTTAGCACTGGCAATCCTAGCCCTTTTGTATGAAGCGCCAATGCATCCTTATTTGATGCAGCAAATTATCAAGGAGCGGGGCAAAGACGAGGTTATCAATGTTCAGCAGCGAGCGAGCATGTACCAGATGATTAACCGTTTGCAGGATGCGGGCTACATTCAAGTTCGAGAGACGCTGCGCGACGAAAATCGTCCCGAACGCACGCTCTACGAACTGACGCACAAAGGGCGTGAAATAGCCCTGACGTGGACACGCGACATGATCGCCACGCCAACGCGAGAGTTCCCGGAGTTTCCGGCGGCGGTGTCATTCGCGGCCATGCTCGGCCCCGACGATTTTCTGCACCAGCTTGAATCGCGGCGTGGCAAGCTGGCAGATGAGATAATTCGTATCGAAGCAGAAATGGCGCGGGGAGCAACCTTTCTACCGCGTATCGTGCTGCTGGAGTCCGAATATCTGGCGCTCCTACTGCGGGCCGAACTGGCATGGGTTGAGGCCGTGATTGAGGATTTACGCAGCGGTCAGCTTACATGGAGCGAAGACGAATTACGCGGTTTCATTCCACCCTATACCGAGGAATAGCTGTCAGCCATTAGCTTTTAGTCTTTAGTCAGGGCGACAACCAACGCCCATTCACCCAATCCGTTATAGCGTTTCGTTTTTTCGAAACAGCCTTCATAGGCTGCGTTCTAGATTTTGTATTCGTAGTTTCTGGCATAGGAGAGATCAAGATGGCAGTTCAAACACTCGATTCAGCGACAATCACCGCGCAAGAGCGTTATACCACCAGCAGCGTAACCTCGAAAGATGGCACAACTATCGGCTACCGTCAACTGGGACGCGGGCCGGGATTAATCCTGTTGCATGGCTCGATGGAATCCGCGCAGAGCCACATGCAGCTTGCCGAAGCGCTGGCTGATTCATTCACCGTCTACCTACCAGACCGGCGCGGACGCGGACTCAGCGGCCCCTATAGCAAAGATCACAGCATCCGCAAAGACGTTGAAGATATGGACGCACTGCTGACCAAAACGGGCGCGCACACTGTTTTCGGGGTTAGCTCCGGCGCGCTGATCTGGCTGCAAGCGGCGCTCACGCTGCCTGCCATTCACAAAGCCGCCCTGTTCGAGCCAGCGCTGGTGGTCAACGATTCGATTTCTACCAACTTCATCATGCGCCTTGATCGAGAACTCGGTGACGGAAAGATCGACGCGGCTATGGTTACGGCGATGCTCGGCGCACAAATGGGCCCGCCGATCTTCCAACGCTTCCCACGCTGGCTGCTCAAGAAGCTCACGAACATGATGATGGTGAGCGAGGATAAGAATGCCAAGAGCGGCGACATCACCATGCGGATGCTGGCCCCAACGGTGCGCTATGACTTTCTCATCGTCGACGAAATGAAAGCAGCGTTGGAGAGTTTCGAGTCCATACGCGCCGACGTGCTTTTGCTCGGCGGCAGCAAAAGTCCAGCTTATCTGAGAACTGCACTCGGCGCGCTGGAGAAAATCTTGCCTCATGCAAAGCGCGTCGAGTTTGCGGGTCTCGATCACAGTGCGACGGGCAACCGCGATCAACGCGGCGCGCCAGAACAGGTGGCACAGGTGATGTGCCAGTTTTTGAGCCGTTAGTCGTTGAAATTCTGAACTGTTTTGGCTGACTAGCTGACCGCTGATAGCTTGAATCAAAAACAGCTACCGTTAGCGATAGCTGCTCTGCCGTCAAGCGAGGCCGATGTTACGACTCGGCGCTGTCGTCGGTGCTGCTCTCGCGCACGTCGACCTTGACCTTGGCATCACCAATTTCAGTATCGACCACTTCGCGCACGATTTCGATCTTCACGCGGGCCACCAGCGCGCCTAGCGCGCCCAGCATCGCCAGCCACGGGAAGGTGATGGCCAACACGCCGCCAGCCACCGCGCCAATCGTCAGCGGCATTTCGAACAGGGTGTTGTCGTCTTGCGAACGGATAATCAGGCGGCGAACGTTGCCTTCGCGCACGAGTTCTTCCACGCGCCCGACGAGCTGGTTGCCAGCCACTTCAAGTTCTTCGCTGATGGTGCGCCGATTGTTACCACTTGGTTGGTTGCTCACTGCTCAAGCCCTCCATAAGATGTTCGTTCGTTCCCGGCATGAGAAGCGCCGGTTGATTTTCATTCTCATATAATAATACGCGACATGACCTCCGAAGTTGCATCTTGCCGAATAAGTCTAATAGATTTCTATGATTTATTTAGGGGCTGCGGCGTGTGGTCGCTGTGAACGATTGACTCTATAATAGGCTATTAAGCGGACGCAGCGCGCACAATGGGGAGCGAACCATGTCACGACACAGAATTATCGGAGCGGTTACGATGGCAGCGGTACTGCTGCTGGCCTTCGGTCTGGCGCTGCCGGTCAGCATGGCGCAGGATTACGGCTCGAACTGGACAGCGCAGTATTACACCAACCGCGATTTTAGCGGCAGCCCAGCCGCAACACAGAACGTGGCCGCGGTAAACTTCAACTGGGGTAATGGCAGCCCGATCCCCGGCACGATTGGCACAGACGAGTTCTCTGTTCGTTTTAGCGCCGCGCCATTTTTCTTCGCTGGTACGTACCAATTCACCGTCGCCGCCGATGATGGCGCACGGGTGTCTATCGACGGCGCGGTTGTGCCCGAATTTGCCAACAACTTTGTGACATCGCTCACCTTTTCCCGCGATATGACGGCGGGCAATCACAACCTCGTCGTGGAATATGTCGAAGGGCAAGGTGACGCTTCCGTGCAGTTCTTCTGGACGCAAACCAGCGGCCAAACGGGCGCGACAGCGATTCCCGGTACGGTGGTGCCATCGCTGCCAACCGCCACTATGACGGGCGCACGAGGGTTAGCCGTTCGCAGCGGCCCGTATTTAGGCGCGACTCTGCTGCGTGTGGCCTTGCCCGATCAGCCGTATCCGGTCAGCGCCCGCAATCTCGATGAAGGTCTGTATCCGTGGTACTACATTTCGCTGCCGAGCGGCACGAGTGGTTGGGCATCGGGGCGTTTCTTGACGCTCAATGTTGACCCGAACACGATTCCGGTTCAGGCGACAGTGTTCGACACGCTGGATAACCCGCCGGAAACAGGCGTGACCGCCGCGCCCCGCGCTTATATGAACATTCGCCGCCGTCCGAGCGAACGTACCGAGCAGCTTGGACAGGTGCCCATTGGCGAACGTGTGCCGCTGCTGAACCGTACCGCGCAGTCCGGCGAAAATTACTGGTATCAAGTGCGCTACGAGGGCATCGTTGGCTGGATTTACGCGCCCTACG
>JACMMD010000178.1 GCA_014379235.1 Anaerolineae bacterium | reverse complement strand
GTGGCCGGGATTCGTCCAGTTGCCCGCCATCGACGAATGGAACGATGCCCACAGATAGTTATCGGGGTCGGCAAAGGCCGTGCCGGAGTACAACGGGAACAAATCAGGAGCGGTTGCCGGATCAGCGAACGAGGCTACCGCGTCGGCCCACGGGATCGCCGTAATCGTCACGTTGATGCCGATTTCAGCCAGCGAGTCTTGCAGCACCAACCCCGTGCGCCGCTCGTCCTCAAGCCCTGTCACGTATACGTATTCGAGGTCTACGCCATCAGGATACGCCGATTCGGCCAGCGCAGCCCGCGCCGCATCAAGATCAAGGTGATACATTGGTTCGCTGCTGATGGCCAGCGACGGCGGCAGCGGCCCCGTCAATGAGGTCGAGCGCCCGCCCCAGATCGCCTGCATCGAGTCATAGTCTACCGCGTAGGCGATGGCGCGGCGCAGCGCCGGATCAGCCGTCGGCCCTTCGACAGTGTTCATTTTCACGTCGTAAACCGTCAGCGTCGGCCCCGGTGCGGAGATGATGCCGTTGATGCCTTCCAGCGCCACAAGATCATCGACGCTCATCCAGTCCACCATATCGACTTCGCCGCTCTCGATAGACAGGCGACGTGTCGAGGCTTCGCGCATCACCAACCGGATAACCGATGATGGGTGATTCTCACTCGGCCAACCGCGCCAGTAATCATCAACCGCCACGAACTCGTACAGTTCAGCCGCCTGCCAGCGTCCCATCGTGAACGGGCCAGAACCAGCCTCATGACCGGTCAAGTAAGTTACGCCATCGTCGTCTCCCAGATTGGCTTCGACCACCGCCGGGTTGACGATGAACAGCCACGTTAAGATGTCAGGGAACGGGCCGTAAGGTTGATCGAGCGTGAACTCAACCGTAGTCGCGTCGATGGCAACGGTGCTTCCGGGAGATAGGACACCCGTGAACAAGCCCGCCGCCCCTTGTCCCACACGCAGCAGACGTTCGGCGGAGTAGACCACTGCGTCGGCGTTTACAGGGCTGCCGTCGTGGAACACGGCCTCTGACCGCAGCGTGATGGTGTACTTGAGTCCATCGTCGGACACGCTGTAGCTGTCTGCCAGCCAAGCCGTCACTTCCGGCGGATTGCCGACATAGCGGAACAGCGCATCATAAAACTGCTTGAGTGAGCTACCAATCGCCTGATCGAAACCCACCGCCGGGTCAATCGTGTACAGTTCAACCAGACTGCCGACAGTGAGGCTGCGTTCACCCTGTGCCGCAACAGGTTGCAGCACACCAACAACGAGCAGAGCGACTACCATCAATAGAGGAAACATACGGCGTTTGAACGTATTCATCATCAATATCCTCGCTAGAAAGAAGCAACCAACGTTATCGATGTACTACGCCCATAAGTAACTCTAAGCGTAACCTATTCCCTTCCGAAACCTGAGCCGATTGTAACCGTTTTCCGAATCTCGCTACAACAAGTTTCCCAGCATCGGCTGGAACGTCACATCCGGGTAGCCAAAGCCCACCGGGCCGACAACCGCCAGCGCTTTTGGTGTCTTGAGTTCCTTCGCCGCTGGCATCCCGATCACTGTCACACGCAGCCCATAACGCAGCGATTCCGTGCCCACTGATTCGCCATCCTCAAGGCTCAAGATGCAGATCAAATCCGGCACGGTGCAGACGATTTCGCCGTTATGCCATGCAATCAGGTTTTCGTTTTGAAACACGATTTCCATCACGTCGTTCGGGTCGCCAAAGGCCACCAGCTTCAGCCGACCACGCGCAAAGCCCTGTGTTGTCCGGCGTTCCACGTCTACGATCTTGCCCCGAAATAGCACTCGCCCATTACCGAGCGCGGCCACTGCTTCCGAAGGTTCTGTGTTGGATCGTCGCGCTGTGAGAACAGTTTCGCCCATACGCTGCGCCAGTGTCAGCGTGCCGCGAATGATGTTGGTTTTCATCTGAACGCCCGTCATGACTGGCATGGATAACGCCGCACTGCCGCCCATTTCAATCGTCAGGATGCGCGCATATTGTTCGGCGCGTTTTGGCGAGTCAAGCTTATGAAAAATGATCACGTTGCCGTAATCGTCGGATAGCGCCATCGGGCTAGACGATACGCCGCCGATGGAGAATGTGTCCATTTGCAGTTCAGGGAAGGCACGGCCCATACCGTCGCCATCAACGACAGGCAGTCCGAGTTGCAAACCCGCGACCAACGGCTTGATCGCGTTCGAGCCACCGATCTCGCCAATGACGAGCGCTTCAATCGACGCATGGACATGCTGTTCCAGTGCGCGAATGTTGCGGATAAATTCGCCGCCTTCCTGCAATTTTTCGTTGCTGACCGTCGGCGCGCCCATCATGCCAACACTGCACACCGTCGCATCGTCAGCCACATCGCCAGCGTCGATGATGCGAACCGCACCGCCTCGCTGCTTGAGTTCTTGTTCAAGCCACAGACGCCCGATGTAAGGATTTCCGCCGCCGCCCGTGCCCAAAATACCCGCTCCGAGCGCCAGCGCCACTGTATCATTTAGCGTGATTTCGCGTTCCAAAATTAACTGTAGCGCTCCTCGACGGGCACATAATCCACGTCATAGCCAAAATAGCGCGGCCCCACCAGCGCGATCCCTTCCGGCGTCCGCCACTTGTCCGCGCATGGGATAGCAATTACCGCCACGCGATAGCCATAGCGCATCGCCTCAGTCGTGATCGGTTCGCCCGTATCCACGTCCAACAGCGCGATCAAATCCGGCACGGTCACGATAAACTCACCGTCGATGCGCGCCGCCAAATGTTCATTCTGGAAACTCAACTGCAATTGGTGTCCGGCATGTTCATCAATGCCGTCGATGAACGCATCGCCTTTTGCGAAACCGCCTTCGGTTCGGCGCTGCACATCACCAATCTTGCCCTTGAAAATCAAGAAACCGCCAACGGCCTCGCGCACAGTGTTCACGGGGTCAGCTTCGTTGATACGTGCGTTGCGAATCGTCCTGCCGATTTCTTCGGCTTTAGTCAAGGTGCCCGCGACGGCGCACTGTTTCAGTTGGGCAACCGTCGCCGCGTACAGCGCGATCATGGACATCGCGCCCATGTTGATGGTCACGCTGCGGGCGAAGGTTTCTGTCCACTTGTTGTTGATTGTCTCCATCAGCACCGTGTTACCGCGTTCGTCGGACATGGCCATCGGTGTCGCGTTGATACCGAACAGCGTATGCGTCACCATTTGCAGTTCGGGGAAAGCGCGCCCCATGCCGTCGCAATCCACCATCGGCAAACGCAAACGCGCCGCCAGATAGATCGGCACAACGGAGTTTAACCCGCCGGCCTCGATGCTCATTGTCGCCCGAATCGGCTTACCGATGAACTTGCCAACAGCCTTAAAAGCGTTCAGCACATCATCGCCGTTGGGCATCTTTTCGACCATCACCGTCGGCGCACCCATCATCGCCGTCGGCACGATCAAATCATCGTCGTCGAGTTCGTCCAGCGTGTACAGTTCCACCGGCCCATATTCCCGAATAGCCTGCCGCGCCATCAGCTTGCCAATGTAGGGATCGCCGCCGCCGCCCGTGCCGAGTACCGCCGCACCGAGCGCAATATCTTCGATGTTGCTTTCGTTGAGTAAGCGCATGATTTAGCTCCCCGCCAAGTCGCCAACGGCTTTGACCATAATTCGTGTCGCGTTACCGGGAAGATAAGCCAGCGGCACTTCTTCCACGTCCACGATTTCGACGCTTTCCGCAGATGCGCCCGCCGCGACTGCGCGCTCGATTGCTTCTCGCTGCGCTTGGGCCATCGCTTCATCACGGCTCATCTCTGCCAGCGAGAAGATGCGATCTGTCTCGCCGCCGATCTGAGCAATCGCCGCACCAATAGCGTTGGCAACCGCGAAATGTTCCGGTTTGACGACTTCCGATGCTCCATTAATTTCGCCTTGAATGAGGATACTGCCACCGCCAACGATGATAACGGGCACAGCCGTCGCGCTGGTCTTCATGCGATCAACGGCCACGTTGACCATCTCCGTGATGCGCGCCTCTACCGCAGTCAGCATAGCGCGGTCTAAGCCAGCCACAAGCGAAGCATCACCCACATCCGCCTTGCCCGCCGCAACGATAATATCCGTCGTGGTCAGCGTGTCGCCGCCGAAAACTTGCGCCTTCGTGGTCAGTTCATAGCCGACGCTCTGCGGCCCGACCTTCAACGGATCAGTTTGGATGAGGCTGCCCCCGCCAAGACCAATTGAGTACGTGTCCGGCATACGAAAGTTCGTGCGAACGCCGCCAATGTCCACCGCCAGCGCCGCGACACGCGGAAAACCATGCTGCAAAACGCCGATGTCTGTCGTTGTGCCGCCCACGTCGATTACAATCGCGTCTTTGAGTCCGCTCAAGAAGGCCGCGCCGCGCATACTGTTGGTCGGGCCGGAAGCGAACGTCAGCACTGGATAATCCATCGCAAAATCAGCGTTCATCAGCGTGCCGTCGTTCTGGCTGATGTAGAATGGCGCGGTGATATTCATCTCTGTCAGCGCCGTTTTGAAACCGTTGACCGTCTTGAAAGCCAGTTCGCGCAAGCAGGCGTTCATGATCGCCGCATTCTCACGTTCGAGTAAGCCAATGCGTCCGATCTTGCTCGACAGCGTGATTTGAGCGTCAGGCAGAACTTCCTGCACAATCGCGGCGGCTTTTTCTTCAAATGCTGAGTTCACAGGCGAGAACACCGACGAAATCGCAATTGCTAGAATACCCTTCGCCTTGATGTCGTTAGCGATGCCGCGAATCTCATCCGGCTCGAACGGCGAAATCTCGCGTCCGTCGAACTCATGACCGCCGTGCGCCAGATAATAATGCCCGCCAATCACATCGCGCAGTTCATCCGGCCAATCGACCATCGGCGGTAAACATGCCGTCGCGGGTAGTCCCAACCGGATACAGGCCGTCGGCTGCAAGCGTAACCGCTCAACAACGGCATTGGTGAAATGCGTCGTGCCAATCATCACGCCGTCGAGTTTCGCCACGTCCAATCCGGTTTGCTCGACAAGATTTCGCAGCGCCGTTGTGATACCGTCAGTAACGTTGGGCGTGGTCGGCGTTTTCGTCGCGCCAAGCACCGTCGCGCCGTCCATCAGCACGGCGTCGGTGTTCGTTCCACCTACGTCAATTCCAATTCGCACAATAATTCCTTTCTGAAATGCGTTTATGTAGGGGCGAGGCATGCCTCGCCCGAAGAAATCTCATATCCTGAATAGGAATTCGGTTACAAAGAATACTCTCTGCGTCCCTACGTTAAGCCTTTTATCTTCGGGCGCGTGGGTCAAGCAAATCGCGCAGTCCGTCGCCAAGCAAGTTCAGGCTGAATACCAGCGCGAAGATCGCCATACCGGGAAACGATGTCACCCACCATTTTTCGGGAAAGTAATCACGCCCCTCGTTAATCATCGCGCCCCACTCCGGCGCAGGCGGTTGTGCCCCAAGTCCGATGAAACCGAGCGCCGCCGCCGTCAAAACCGCGAATCCGAAATCGGTACTCATCTTGACAATGATCGGAGACAGCGCATTGGGCAAAATATGGAAAAACAGGATACGCGCATGTCCCGCGCCGATGCTCTGCGCTGCTTCGACATAAACTTCTTCTCGCAGCGACAGCACGAGGCTGCGCGTCAGCCGTGCGAAGCCCGGCCACCACACCAGCGCGATACCGATCATTGCATTGGTCACGCCTTTGCCGAGTGCCGCCGTCAGCGCGATAGCCAGCATCAACGGCGGTACGGTTAGAAAGATGTCCGTGACTCGCATCAGAATATCATCGACCCAACCGCCGAAATACGCCGACACGGCCCCCACTGCGACACCGATTAGCGTCGCCACCACGATAATAACCGTGCCCACTTGCAGCGCCATGCCTGTGCCCATCAACACGCGGCTGAAAATATCGCGTCCAACGTGGTCAGTGCCGAAGTAATGTAAGCCGTCCGGTGCTTGTAAGCGCTCCGTTGC
>JACMMD010000177.1 GCA_014379235.1 Anaerolineae bacterium | reverse complement strand
GAGGGGCCCCTGTGCGATTACAAGGTCATCCGGTACACAGGCGTTGGTGAAAACGATGTCGTGGCTGCCTGTGCTACGCATCCCCATTGCATCCCATGTTTCCTCGATACGAATTTCGTTTTGGCGCGGGATGAGAAGTGTAATCATCTCGTCGCTTGCCCCTTCGACGGCGGCGGGCGTCACAAAGTAATCGAGCGTGGGCGACATTGTAGCGAAGGTTTTGCGACCATTGACGATCCAGCCTTCGGGCGTGTGACGGGCGGTTGTCTTGGGTAAGCCACCTCGCAAGGGGCTGCCAAGTTCCGGTTCGGTGAAAGTAGCATTGACTAGCGCGCCACGCTGCACGACTTCGCGGCACAGATTGGCAAAAGTATTATCTCGCCAGCTTGGGGATGCTGCCTCAGCACCGATGACCTGTACGTGCATCGTAATAGATAACGCGGTGCTGCCATCGCCTTGTGCGAGGATTTCTTGCGCTTTCACCGCGTCCAGCAAACTCGCGCCCCATCCGCCGTATTCCGTTGGCACAGAGATTAACGGATAGTCTGAGGCTCGTATATCATCAAAGTTTTCATAGGGAAAGCTGCCATCCCTATCATGTTCAGCGGCCCGCGCAGCAAATTTTTCCGAGAGGTTGTGTGCTACTTCGAGAATTTCATCGGTTGTTTTCATATCGAGTACAGTCTTTTCCCGCCGTTAGACATTTACGCCTTCAAGCTGAACATAATCCACGTAAGGGATATGCTTAATCAACCGCATTCCCTTCCATCCTGCGAACTCAAGCAGTTCACTCGATACACTCCCCTGCCCAACCGCGTAATGATGTTCATGTCCGGTCACGGTCAGCGTGTTAATCAGATCGCGCTGGCTGATCGGTGCTTGATTCAGCCGAAATTCAGCGAACCAACCACGTGTGCCATCATAACCTTTTGTCGGGCGTTCAACGACGTTTGCATCGAGTACCAGCAGCGTCGCGCCATCATCGCTGAAATACGTGATGCTGGTCTCCTGCGGCGCAAACACCAGATCGCCAGCGACACCATACCGAACATCCGACTTGCGGCCAATGGTGGTGTGATCCACCCATTTGATCCCGTCCTGATTGGCGAAATGCCGGGGTGTGACGCCGCAGTGCCACAGTAGAACGGCTGGCGAGTCAGCGTCGAGCGCTGCCATATCCAGCAGCGTCGATGAGCCTTTGCGCTGTGTCAGCAGGTTCAAAAGATACATGCTCAACACACCGAGCACATCACCTTCGCAAGCAACCGCGATACCGTCTTCGCTGCCGAGCCAGCTATAAGCCATACACGGCGCGACGCGATACAGCGCCTGAATCTCCGACCAGCACGCGACTGACAGCGCATCATAATCGAACTCTCTAACCATGTCACGCAACGCCAGATAGAGCCGCGTTACCCGGTCAAACGCCGCATCTTCGCTCACCGTGATGGATGCCGCAGCACCCTTGATGTCGCGTATCGTTCGAGCGACAGGTTCGGGATCGTAGGCTTTCGCCCGCTCAACCAATTCAACCATTTCATGTGAAAAGATCGACGCGCCAACATGCTGGTTCAGCTTACGCTTATCGAACTGCATGTTGCTAAAACCGGAAACGAGGCCGCCGATCCATCCGATTCGAGCGTGCTCCATATTCTTGATCGCCGTCAATGCGCGAATCGTGATGCCAAAACGTCGTTGAAACTCCTCGGTCTCGACATACCCGTAAAACCATTTGAACGGCACTCGTTCTTGACCGGGAGTGCGCTTGAGAATGCTGGCGAAGTGGCTCATCGAAACGAACGAATGCAGCTTGATGTCACCTTCGCGCTCCGGCTCTGGCGTGGCCCACAGCCCCAATCGCGGGGCAGCAGCAGCCAATGGCGGAAGCTGTTCGCCCATGCTGCATCCTGACGTTTGCAGCATCAGGTAGTCGATGTGCTGGTCGCGCAGGTATTGAGCAGCGTTTTCGGCAGCCTCGACGCTCATGATCTCATCCCGAACCGGAACGAGTTCAAAGTCAAGCTGCTGCGCCAACTGTATCAAACCTGCGATTGCCCGTTCGCGCTGGTGATATTCACTGGCGTAGTAGCTGCCAATCGACGTACCGACAAAGCCGACCCGTAATTTATGCTTGGCCATCATGATTTTCTTTCCAATAGTCCCTCATGGCCGAGAACATCACCGTAATTGAACCTGCACCTGCATCCTCATGGCCGAGGGAGCGTTCACCGGCAAATTTCGCACGTCCATGCTTGGCGATCATCTGCGCTGTTGATCGAGCGCCCCTCGCTGCGGCTGCAGCGGCTTTACGGAAAGCCTCATGCAAATCGTCTGCTTCTGCGAAGGCGTTCACAGCGGGCTGAAGCGCGTCGATCATTGTCTTATCCCCCGGCTGCGCTTTCCCTCGCTGCATCACACCTTCCAACCCCACTTGCCACATTGTTTTCAGATCATCATGAGTAAGCACATATTTGCCCTGTACCGTTCCACATGCTCGTAAAAACAGGGTGCCATAAAGTGCCCCCGAAGCACCGCCCATACGGTTCATGAGTGACGAAGCGACCACCCGCAGTATATCGGCAGATGTTGGCTGTTCTAATACTGTGATCTTTTCGACAGCATCGGCAAACGCCACACTCAAAGCTGTGCCGTGATCACCGTCACCAAGCGCCGAATCAAGGCTGTTCAATTCGTCCCGCGCTGATGTGATAGCAGCGCTTATCGCGCTGACTATTTCAATGAGCTGCTGTGTCGTGATTTCGTTCATGACTGCTGCGATACCATTTTCAAATAAGCCCCATTCGCCGGAGCATCCCATAACTGCTTAAGCTGATCGTCGGCCCTGCACAATGAAATCGCAAAGCCGGACATTTCCTGTGTCGTCGCATACTGTCCTATCCACGATTTGTATACGCGAATGTCGGCATCCTCTAGCCGTTCAGCGACCCGGCGGTACAGAATAAAAAGTTCCATAAGCGTCAGGCTGCCGCTGTTGTTGAGTAACACCAGCACGTCATCACCCGCTACAAACGGCAAATCTGCGATGATCGACGGCAGCATAAGGTCAACGGTAGCATCAGCAGTCGAGAGTTTATGCCGCCCTGCCCCAACCTCGCCATGTACCCCCATTCCAATTTCAATCTCGTCGTCGGGCAGTTGAAACATGATCTCGCCCGTGATCGGGTTCGCGCCAGCGGATAGAGCCATCGCCAGTGAACGGGTGTTATCGCGCACTTTCTCCGCCAGCGCTTTACAATCGGCCAGCGATGCACCTGTCTCGGCATAAGCACCAAGCATCTTCCAGACGAAAAATAATCCGGCAGTACCTCGGCGCTCCGGTTCATGTCCCTTCGGAGCGCTGGAAA
The DNA here is from genome assembly GCA_014379235.1 of Anaerolineae bacterium. GTDB lineage: Bacteria > Chloroflexota > Anaerolineae > Aggregatilineales > Phototrophicaceae > JACMMD01. The sequence goes on along the minus strand of JACMMD010000177.1, from coordinate 1,054 downwards.
TATCGTCGTACAGCACAACTATCTCGACGTTGGCGATACCTTCCATCTGACACAATTCGAGTGCCATTTCCGCGTTCATCAAATCGCCCGCGTGATGCGAAACACACACCAATACACCCGCTCCTCTGTCAGCCGCTTTTATACCTTCCACAATACGTTCCGGGCCGGGCGCGGTGAAGATTTCGCCGGGAATGTTCACGTCGAACAGCCCCTCACCAATGAGTCCAATCATCGCAGGCTCATGTCCGCTGCCGTTACCGATGACTAACCCGACTTTACCCTCTGCTTTTGGCTGGCGGCGCACGATCAAGCCGTTCTCAGTGAGACGAACGATGTCTGCATATGCAGCCGCAAAACCTTGCAGCATTTCCGACAGGATATTCTCTGGCTTGTTGATGAGCTTCTTTTTACGAGCCGACATCGACGTTAGCCCTCCACTGGTACAAAGTACATGAGGTGAAGCGGGTGAAACACAGTCCTATCGACATAATGTACGCGAACACGCATCCCAATTTGTACGATGTCTGGTGGCGCATCTAAGATATGCGGAAACAGTGTAGATGAACCATCTAAAAGTACATAGGCGAGGATGTAAGGCGTTTTGAGTGCTTCAACATCGGCGTTAGAACCCGGCGAGAAGTGCAGAACAGAATACGTCTCAACTGTACCCGTACCGGGAAGCTCGACCCATTGTGTCACCCTGAGACATTGGGGACACAACGGACGCGGCGGAGCATAAACTCCTTCGCAGGTTTCACAGCGAGTGGCCATAAAGCGACTATTTTCAAGTTCTACAAAGAAACGGGAGTATTTGCCGAGGCTGTGAGTATAGTTCTGCGTAAACTCCAGATTCAAGCGTTCGACCAGTCGGAAATCTGCCCAGGGATCAATGTCGCGCTTGTGCGGGTCGCTGACCGTTTGAACGTCCTTTTTGCTGATTACGTCCACCATCGTCGTCAATCCCGCCGCTCGAAGATATTCACAACTGCAATCGTGCCGATTCCCGCGTGGGTATCTGTCAAACCGCGTCGAGCATTTTGTACCTGACGGCGCG
>JACMMD010000176.1 GCA_014379235.1 Anaerolineae bacterium | reverse complement strand
GACCAGCATGACGGGCGGCTTATTGCATGACGAGATCAACAAGCTGGCCGACGTGTTCGAGTTCATGGTGGAGAAAGTCCGCGAACGTGAAGAAAAGCTGATTAAGAAAGTCGCGGAATTGCAGATCATCGTTGATACGGGCAAGCTCGATGAACAGGTGAGCGAGATCGTGGACAGCGACTTCTTCCAAGATTTGCAGGTCAAGGCGAGTTCGCTGCGGCAGCGACGGCAGCAATCGAGCGCTGCCCATGCGGCTGCTCTCGAAGATCTAGCGAGTCCTGCGCCTGAGCCTGCTCCCGAAGATCAAGCGGCTTCTTGAGCGGGCAGCCGATACGCGCCCCTTACTTCATTTCGATGCCGTGCCATTGTGAGAAAAGCGCCGGGGGGTAGGCTGCCACTGGCGCTTTTTGCGCCTTATCCCGTGACTTTGAAAGGTGACGCGACTTTCATGCATTCTGATCTGACGTCAGCCAATACCGAAACCGCTGCTGTGGCACTTATGCGCGATTACGTTCAGTCGTGCGCGTTCATTCACGACGACTGGATTCCGCATCTGGGCGTACCGGATTGGGGTCAATATGATACGAACCCGTTTTTAGTAGGCGCAGAAGTTTGTGTGGTGGGTCGGCTGACGGGTTTCGGCGGGGACTATATCGACTATTTGCGCGAGTTGAAATCGTTCCCGGAAGTGGTGATCGTCCCGCGAAATCTTAACAACAACATCGTCGTGAGCTTGCTCAACGATGAAGGGGCGTTAGCCCAGTTTCGGCGTGTGGTCAATGAGCGGCGGTTGGATATTTCGAGCTTTTACAGCGATGAACTGCGTGAACTGCCAGCTTTGCTCGAAGCGCTGCGAAGCCCTGACCATGCTCCGCTGCTGCATCCGACACAACATGCGTTCCATTTGGCCAATACGAAGTTCTCGATCCAGAAGTATCCAGTCGAAGCAGGTGTGCCCGTGCCATTGGGTATGGCCTGCGATACGCTAGATGATCTGCTGGCGTTCTTCCGGCAAAATCAGGAGCGACAAGCGCCTATCGTGGTGAAGCAGGCTCACCGCGAAATAGATCGTGTGATGGACGAGAGCGATTTACGGCACTTGATTCCGTCGTTGACGTTTCCGGTGTTGGCGGAGAGGCTGTATGAAGTGAGTTCGTCGCCTATCGTGAACATGGTGGTGTGGAACGGGCAGCGCGAGGCGCTGTTCACCGTGAATCAAGTGCTGCAAAAGATGGTTCATTGGGGCAATGAAATCCCCGCTGACATCTCGGATGATGAGACTGCGCTGATGATCGACTACACGCGGCGCATCGCTGAACAGATGGGGAACTTTGTCGGCGTGTTTGGCGTCGATTACATCGTGACGCCTGACGATGGCATTATGGCGGTGGATATTAACCCGCGTTTTTGCGGCTCGACGTATCCGTTCGCGTTCTTACAACGGCTTGGCTTTGATCTGGGCGCGATTCATGCGCGTTATCGACTCGTGCAGTGCAATGTGCCAACTTTAAGTACGGTGCTCAACCACCCTGAATTCGTGCCGTTGAGCGCTGATCGTCCTTATGGCATTTTTCTGTACGACCCGGTGGT
>JACMMD010000175.1 GCA_014379235.1 Anaerolineae bacterium | reverse complement strand
TCTGCGCGAACACATGGGTTGGACAAGCGAAGCCCTTGAAACCGTTCGCAACAGGACGTGGCGCGATTTACAATAGAAGTTCATTTACATTCATTGGTATCGAGGCTCACTGATGCGATCTGATCTTGACCGCTTGATGGCGGACAGAAACTTAGAAGCGTTGTTCATCGTCGGCGGCGGGCATGTCCCCAATGCCCCGCGTACTTATCTCGCTAACGGCATAAACGTCAACGGGCTGGTAGTCAAAAAGCGCGGCGATGTAGCGATTGTCATCTCACACCCGATGGAGATCGAAGAAGATCGGCACAGCGGCCTTACCTGCTTGTCGCTTCAAGATTTCGGATGGGCGGAGCTGGTGCAGCAGGCCGAAGGCAAACGCACCAAAGCCGAGATAGCGCTGTGGGGACGCATCCTCGAACGGCTGGCCATTCCACCCGGCAAAATCGGCGTGTACGGTGTCGGTGATATTCACGTTTACCTCGAATTTATGAAGCTCGTCGCGCAGGCGCACCCCGACAATCAGTTCGTGGGCGAGATGGGCACAACCCTGTTCGATGCCGCTTATGCCACCAAAGACGAAACCGAAATCGCCCGTATTCGTTCTGTCGCACAGCGTACCAATGCTGTCGTAAGCGCAGCGTGGAACTTCATCGGAGAGCATCGCGCCGATGATGAGGAAACGGTCATCAAAGCCGACGGTTCGCCGCTGACCATTGGCGATTTCAAGCGCTTTGTGCGCCGCAATCTGCTCGACGTTGATCTCGAAGATACCGATATGATATTCGCGCAAGGCCGCGATGGCGGTTTCCCTCATAGTCGCGGGCAAGCAGACATGCCGCTCAAGCTGGGACAGGCGATTGTGTTCGACATCTTCCCACGCGAATTAGGCGGCGGCTATCATCACGACATGACGCGAACGTGGAGCATCGGCTACGCGACAGACGCGGTGCAGGAAGTCTACAACTCCGTTATGGAAGCGTTCGACGTTGGCGTAGAGATGACGCGGGCCGGTCAGCCGACGTATCGCCCGCAAGAAGCGGTGTTGGATTATTTCGAGCGCGAAGGTCACGCCACCGTTCGCACGCAGCCGGGAAACAACGAAGGCTATACCCACAGTTTAGGTCATGGGCTTGGGCTGAACATTCACGAGCGCCCATCGCTGCATCACGTCTTGCGTGAAGATACCTTCCAACGCGGCAACGTCGTCACCATCGAGCCGGGATTGTATTATCCATCACGCGGCTTCGGAGTGCGTATCGAGGACACTTTCTACATCGACGACAGCGGCCAATTGGTTGACCTAACGACGTTTCACAAACAACTCGTGCTGCCATTGAACGGGAAGGACTAGCGCCGCATTGGTGTTATAATTTCGCTGTGAGTTTATGAACGACATCGCAGGAAAAACAGCGTCGAGGTCTCCAAAAACGCATATGCCAGCACAGGCAGGGACGCAAGCCAATCCACTGCGAGTGGCGATTATTGGGTCGGGGCCGTCGGGTTTTTACACCGCCGACTATCTGCAAAAACAGCCAGAACTGGTCGTGGCCATTGATATGTTTGACCGCCTGCCAACGCCCTACGGACTGGTGCGCGGCGGGGTCGCGCCTGACCACGACAAGATTAAGTCCGTGACGAAAGTCTACGACAGGATCGCCGCCAACCCGAACTTCCGCTTCTATGGCAATGTGACGTTGGGCGAGGACATCACCCACGCCGACCTGCTGAATCACTATCATGCCATCATTTACGCCACTGGCGCGCAAACAGATCGCCATATGGAAATCCCCGGCGAAAACCTTTCCGGCAGCCACGCCGCTACCGAGTTCGTCGGTTGGTATAACGCCCATCCTGATTACCGCGACCTTGAATTCGACCTGACTCAAAAACGTGTCGCTGTCATCGGCAATGGCAATGTAGCGATGGATGTCGTGCGAATCCTCGCCAGCACCTACGGCGAACTCAGCAAAACCGACATCGCGGATTACGCGCTGGATGCGCTGCAACACAGCCGCGTCCGCGAGATTTACGTGCTTGGTCGCCGCGGCCCCGCGCAAGCGGCCTTCACCAACCCCGAAATCAAAGAACTCGGCGAGATGGCGGCGGCGGAAGTCATCGTTCGTCCGCAAGACGCCGAACTTGACCCGTTGAGCGTCGAGCAGTTGCAAATCGAGCATGACCGCACGGCTGAGGTCAACGTGCAAATCCTCATGCGCTACGCCGACCTAGATGAAAATGGTAACGGCGACAGCGGCGTTGAGCATAAGCCGCGCCAGATTCATCTGCGCTTTCTCCTTTCGCCAGTGGAATTGATCGGCACGGATCACGTCGAAGCCATCAAAATCGTCAAGAACGAACTCTATAAGGACGATAAGGGTGCGCTGCGCCCGCGCCCGACGAACGAATTCGAGACTATTCCGGTGGGCTTGGTGTTCCGCTCGATTGGCTATCAGGGTGTGCCGCTTGAAGGCGTACCCTTTGACGAGCGCAAAGCAGTCATCCCCAACGCACAAGGGCGCATTTTTGACCCGTCCGGCAACCATCATGTTGTTGGAGAATATGTCGTTGGTTGGATTAAGCGCGGGCCGTCGGGTGTAATTGGTACGAACAAGCCCGACGCTCAAGAGACAGCGACCATGCTGCTCGAAGACAACACCAATAGCAAGCTGCTGAACCCAGCGCATCCGGGACGTGATGCCATCGAAAGCCTGCTGCGTGAGCGCAAGCCCGATTTCGTGACCTTTAACGATTGGCAGTTGATCGACGTGGTGGAGCAAGAACGCGGAGCGGCGCTGGGCCGTCCGCGTGTGAAGTTCAGCCGAATCGAGGACATGTTAGCGGCGCTGGCAGAACGTAAAGCGAGCGCAGCCAGTACGCCGAACGTGGCGGCGGATTAATACAGCTCATTAGTTTTCTAGCCGAGGATTTCAATCCCCGTAAATAAAAACCGGAGAATAAATTCTCCGGCTAGAGAGCCAAGTCCCTTAGCTGAATTGCTGACCGCTTCTTTACACGCTTCGTGCGTACAAGTAGCGCCGCAGTGGACGTGTGCCCATGCGCGTGGTCAGTGCCGCGCCAAGGCCAATCGAGCCGACGAGCAGGATCACCAGCAGCACCACGAAAATCCCGAAGGGCAGCAGCGCGACCAGATGCGCCGCCGCAAACAGCGCCATCGTTCCTATGGCCACCGTCACCAGCGGCGGGAAGGTGCTGCGTGTGAAGCGTTGCAGCAGCCAGTCACCGACGATCAAACTCAGCGAAATCCAGCCAGCGACCATCATACCCAGCAGCAGCAGCGCCCCCACGAGATACAACGGCAGCACGATCAACCCGACTGGCGGTACTGCCGCCACCAGCAGACCGACCCCCAATGTCACGCCTGTCGCCAATACGCCCAACATCAACCCGATACTGCCCGCGCCGCGCGGCATCATACGAACCGCGTCCTCGATGTGGCGAATTTGTCGCGGAAACAGCGTCACCGTCAGTATGGCGATACCGGACAGTGTGAGCGACCCTAGCGCCGAGAACAGCAGGCCGAACATGGTATTTTCACCGGAGACCTGCGGCTCGACATAGACCCTCGCGGATGCCGCCGCCTCATTCAACGACGAAACCAGCGCTGCCATACTCATCGGCAGCAGCAGCGCAGGCGGATTGACGCTTGCGCCATCTGCATTCGCCGCGAACATCGGCCACCACAATCGCGGCGTATTCAACGTTTCGAGATTGGGAAGCTCAAATTTGACGCTGTTATCCGAACCCGGCGGCGAGATCAGCACGTCAAAGCTGTCCGCGCCGGGATGCAGTGACAAAAGCGCATTCCGCCGCGCTGACTCCAGTGCGCCCCAGTCATCAAAACCGTCAGCACAGTTGACCAGTGGCCGCGCATCACTGCGATTGTCGGTCAAAGAGTCGGCGCAAGTAGACACCTCGCCCGTTAGAGCCGCACCCGGATTGACGGTCAAATCGTCGCTTTGAATAATTAAATCACCATCCACACGCCCATCGAGTGTGATATGGTTTACCAGCAGCAGCGCGTCGCCCATAATGTGCGCGTCCGGGCCAAGCGTGAAAGTTTCACCCATCACCGTCAAATCGCCGTTCACGTCGCCGGATACTGTAACCGCGCTGCCCATCAATGCGGCGTCACCTTCGACGAGGCTGTTGTTGCTCAGGTCGATGGCTTCGGCCATCACTACCACGTCATCATTCAGCGTATCCGTCAGTTGATACGACTGCGTGAACGTGATATTTTCCGCCGTGAGCGCTTCTGCTCCATGCTGGAACACGCGCTGCCGCACACCGTTCGCCAGCGCTATCAGCGCGATGACACCACAACCTAGAAAGAGCAGCTTCCACCGGGATTGCATCGCTATACCTCAACCATAACGTTCAAATTCAGTCATTAGTGGTCAGTTATCAGTTTTGAGTTTTCAGTCAAATGCTTTTTCAGCGAAACACATCACGTTGACTGACAACTGATTACTGACGACTGACAACTCTTAAGCCGTTCCTCTATCCGAGACGCGGCGGCTCAACGTCCGCAGCAGCCAATACAGCGAGAGCGGTATCATCGCCACCACCAGCAGCGGCGCGGCGGGATACGTGCCGAGCAAACCTTGTAAACGCTGCACCACCGCTTCCATCGCGGCGATGACCCACGCCAGCACACTAACGACGCTGTGAATGGACTCGTTCAAGCCTGCGCTGCCCAATAAACTGAGCAGCACATAACTCAGCGACAGCAAGAGTGGCAGCGCGACCAGAGTCACCAGCGCCAAGCCGAGCGCCAACGCCAAACCTGCCAGATGTGACATCTGCTGTGGGCTGAGGTCGCGCGCCAACCGCGCCATGATTTCCAGCGCCAAGCGCTGCGGGGCGCGTTCGTGCGGAGCAGTTCGCAGCGTCCTATCGACGCGGTTCAAGCGGGCGAATTCTTCGGCCTCGCTCTCATTGGTTTGCAGCCGATGTTGAAGCTCCTCATAGGCTTCGGGATTCAGCCGTTCATCGAGCGCTTCCTGCATCAATCGCTGTTTTTGTCGTTCATTGGCCATTTATGCACCCTCCAATAACGGAGATGTCAAATTGGCTTTCGCTGTTTCATCCATATTTTCCGCCAAAGCCTGCCGCGCACGGAACAGGCGGCTCTTGATCGCACTTTCGGTTGTGTCGAGAATGTCCGCGATCTCAGCATACGAATAGTCATACCAGTAACGCAGCACCACCGCGGCCCGATAATCCGGGCTTAACTCCGCCAACATACCCTGCACCTTTTCGCTGCGTTCGCTCAACAACATGGCGTGTTCCGGCTCAGGCTCGTGGCTGGCCAGCGCCATATTGTCCGGCAGCGGGTCTTCCAGCGACAGCCACACAAGCCGGCGGCGGCGCAAGCGGTCTATGCAGTGGTTGGACGCGATGGACAGCAGCCACGTTTTCATCGAGCGTTCAGCGTCATAGCGCGAGAGATTGAGGAAGGCGCGAATGAACGTCTCCTGCGATGCGTCCTCAGCTTCGGTACGTTCGCCCAACATGCGATAGCACAGGTTGTACACCGAGTCCTGAAAGGCATAGACAATCTCCGCGAACGCATCCTGATCGCCTGCTAGCGCCCCGTTTACCCATTCAACAATGGTTGGATCAGACACCCTACATCCTCAATACGCTTGTTTCGTCCCGGTCAAACCGGGAGCGCCGCCCCTGCGCTGTGTTCTATAGCATTTATACGCGGCACATTTGGCAAAGTTGCAAGACCACATCGGGTAGGGGCAAGGCGCGCCTTGCCCCTACAGTAGTCCGGCCTCTTGTTCGACAGTCGTCAGGGAGCGCTCGAAGCGTTCTAAACCTTCTTGTACTAAATCGCGTGGGATCATCAACGGCGGGCAGAAGCGCAAAGTGCTGTCGCCTGCCCCCAAAATCAGCAGACCGTCGTCAATCGCTTGACGCTCGACGCTGTTGCGTAATTCTTTCGCGGGATGGCGCGAAGCATCATCGACCAGTTCAAGGCCGATCATCAGCCCCTTACCCGCGATACGCCCATGCCGCATCGACGGGTGCCGCGCTTGCATTTCGGCCAGCGCATCCATAATGAACTCGCCCTGTTCAATCGCGTTTTGCATGTAACCACGCTCAACAAGGTCAATCGTGGCCAGCGCCGCCGCGCACGAAACCGGATTGCCGCCGTAAGTGCTGCCATGTGATCCGATGGGCCACGACATAATATCGTCGCGGGCGATGATCGCGCCGAGCGGCATCCCACTGGCCAGACCCTTCGCGGAGCAGATAATATCCGGCGTGACACCGTGATGCTCCATCGCCCACCATTTGCCTGTGCGCCCGATGCCGGTCTGCACTTCGTCCGCGATCAACAGAATACTGTACTCGTCGCAAATAGAGCGCAGTTGCTGCACGAAGCGGCTGTCCGGCACGATGTAGCCGCCCTCGCCCTGAATCGGTTCGAGGATGATCGCCGCTACGGATTCCGGCGGAACGGTGCGCTTGAACAGCACGTCCTCGATGAAATCCGCGCACATGCAGTGGCTGAGGCAAGCTGCTTCCTCGCGCCCATGCTGGCAGCGATACGGGTTGTTATACGGAACGTGATGGATGCCGGGAATCAACGGGAAAAAGCCGTCGCGCTGCACGAACTTGCTGGCCGTCAACGACAGCGCGCCCATCGTGCGCCCATGAAACGCGCCGAAAAACGCGATGACGTGTGGGCGTTCGGTGTACCAGCGCGCCATCTTGACCGCGCCTTCAACCGCTTCCGCGCCGGAGTTGGTGAGGAACACCCGCGCCGGATTTTCGAACGGTGAGATTTCATTCAGCCGTTCGGCCAGCGCGATTTGAGTTTCGTAGTAATAATCCGTGCCTGCGATATGAATGAACTTTTGCGCCTGCTCGGTGATCGCGGCCACGACTTCTGGGTGCGCGTGGCCGGTAGCAGTGACAGCAATGCCCGCTGCGAAGTCGATATATTCATTACCGTCTACGTCCCACACTTTGGCCCCAGAACCACGTTCCATGACGAACGGATAGCGCGGGGTGCTGGAACCCGACATCAAACACGAATCGCGCTCGATGATCGCCTGTCCCTTGGGGCCGGGGCGGGTAAACGTCTTGAGTGTCATATTCAATTTCTCCAGAAAGACGGGCTTGATTGGGTAATATAACTAAGGAAGGAAGTATAGTCTGCACAACATCGGCTTGACAAGTTCCAGCCTCACCCACCAACTCACACCCGTACTTCGGTCTTATGCCACTATAACGCAGTGCAATAAGCACGTAAATCCGTCAAACGGCGTATTTGCGGTATAGTTGCTGCGTGTCAATTCTCAAGCGTGTTCAGCCTTACGAGACATCATGATTCATAGTGCAGCTCACGGAAATAGAACTAAACGTTATCTGGCTCTGGCGCTAAGTTTAATTATCGGGGTAGGGGTAATTGCGCTAATTCTGCGGCTGTGGTTCATTTTTGAAGTCAGTCAGATTGAGGTTCTGTGGGATGCGAACGATTATTGGTCAGAGATGCAGTTAGTCCGCAACCGCATTTGCAGCACGCTCGGTTACTGCACGCCAGACCCATCAATCGCAGCCAACACGCCCTTTTCATCGCTTATGCGCGGCGTGTTATTCGAGCGTCTTGGCATCATGCCGTTTTTAGGCGGCATCGCACTAACGATACTGCCTGTAGAGCCGCTTTCGATTAATATCCTGTATGCGGTATTGGGCAGTTTGATATGCCTAATGATTATCAGCGTACTGCTGCGATTAGGGTTTCCGCTGTGGATTGCGCTGCTTGGCGGCATCTTCCATGCGCTCTACGTCCCCGCAATCACCGGTGAAGGCGCAGTTTTGCAGCAGCCATTTATTCGCTTGTGCCTAGCGCTGGTGGTCTGGGCCTATACGCTGGCTTTTACGAGCCACAAACGCCTCTTCATCTGGTTTTGGGTAGGGCTGGCGACGACAGCGAGCATACTCGTCGGGTACGCCAGCATTACCACGCGCCCGCTGATGTGGCTCATTCCCCTATCAGTGCTGCTGCTGACATGGCGCAGCGCACCACGCGTATTCCGCGTTCAGCTTGTCTATCTCGGACTGCTGGTAGGAACGATGATTGCGGCTACAATCCTATTGACCGTGCGCGGTCAGGAAACACTCGATTCGGCTGCTCGCCTCAGTACCGGGCTTGGGGCGCAGGGCGATTCGATCAGCAGTGCGACGACGATTGCCACTTTCCCTCATATATGGGCACCTTCGGAATGGTGGCGGGACTTTCCCGGCGGGTCGCTGGGATCAGACTTTGCCCGCGACCCCGCTCTATTCTTGAACCGGTTCGTCTACAGCGTGTTTGCGAACTGGCGCTACCCCGACTATTTCTATTTGCAGCACTTCATCCTGACGCTCGAAGGACAAAAAATACAGCACCTGCTGCTTGTGATTTCTGGTCTGTTGGGCATCGCGGGGCTGCTTGGACAGCCGGGGTTGCGCCGCCGCACAGCGCTGTTGATATTGGTCATCGCGTTGTACGTCAGCGTATCCAGCAGCGTCATCAGCATGGAGCCGCGCCGGATCAGCGTTCTCTCGCCCATTTTAACCATTGGCGCGGCGGTTTTCATCGGCAGCGTTGTCGCGGGCATTCGGAGCTATCGTCGAACGCTCGAGATTGATGCGCTGCTGCTGGCGCTGGGTGGGACTGCATGGTGGCTGCCGCTGCCGCTTCTGCTGGAATTTGTTCGCATCGAGCCTGCTGTCGCCTATGCGCTGCTGGTCACCCTACGCGCAGTTCTCACGGTGATGGTGATCTGGCGGCTTCTGAGATTGTGGGAGCGAAATGAGCCGCAGTTCGGCAAACGATGGGCCGCCGGAAGAATTTGTTGCTGAAGGCAATAGACCTTTGGATCTCGATTGGATGAAGTCGACGCATATTTTCGGGCCGAAGGCTGCGCCGAGTG
>JACMMD010000174.1 GCA_014379235.1 Anaerolineae bacterium | reverse complement strand
GATGGGCAGCTTATAATATCGGCACAAACGACTTCGAGTGATGCGAACGCCCTTTACAGCGCGACGGCGCTCGACCTGCCCCGACAGGGCGTTTATCACGCGGTAGGTGGGATGGGCGCAATTGCTGAAACACTGGCCGAAGCGGTCCGTGCTTACGGCGGAACGGCGCATTATCGACAACGAGTATGCGGGGTTACGATTGAGCATGGGCAGGTAACTGGGGTTACTGTTCAACATGGACGGCACGATAAAAAGCCTGACTATCTGCCCTGTGATTTTGTGATTGCGAACCTCACACCGACATCACTGGATGAACTCCTTGGCGGGGACAGCCCGTCTCAGCTACAGCGTGAACGAACCAATCCGCCAAAAGGGTGGGGCGCATTTGTGCTGCATCTTGGTGTTGAGGAATCGGCGCTGCCTAAAGATTTCCCTGACCATCACCAGATTATCAACGAGATGAACGGGCCGCTCGGAGAAGGACGCAGCGTGTTCATGTCGATTTCACCAGCTTGGGATACGGGTCGCGCTCCATCAGGGCAAAGGGCTGTGACTGTTTCAACGCATACCCGAGTTCATGCGTGGTGGAAATTGCTGCAAAGCGACCCGACGGCCTATGAGGCACAAAAGCAAGCGTATAGCGAAAAGCTGTTGAGCGCGATTGAGGCTGTCGCATCGGGTTTTCGGGCTGGTGTAACACTGACACTGGGGGGGACACCGATTACATACCAGTTCTATACGCAGCGTTCGCAAGGGATGGTGGGCGGTTTTCCGCAAACATCGCTGTTCAAAGTGCGAGGGCCGCGTGTGGGATTGGCGAATTTAAGGCTGGTGGGCGACTCGATTTTCCCCGGCCAATCGACGGCGGGTGTCACACTTGGCGCGATGCGTGTGGTCGATGACGTTCAGCGAGTGCTACCTCATAACCGTGCGCGCTTTTGGGCGACAGCAAACCGTCGCTTCCAGGAAGAAACGCTGGCATGAAGAAGAATATTGAAATGCTGGAAGGGAAGTAGTCCTTATGCCGCGTTTTGGATATGCGTGTATCTCGAATATTATGGGTTTGACCACCGGCCACACTTGTCGCCTACAAGCGGCGACTCCTGAAAAGCTGCGGGGTTTGATCGAAGTCAATCTCGACAGTCTGCGCGCAATCTTGCAACACAACGTCGCGCACGAATGGCTGTTGTTTCGGGTTGCATCGAGCGTTATTCCGTTCGGCAGCCACCCTGTTAATGATCTACGCTGGTGGGAAGAATTCGCTGAACCGCTGGCAGATATTGGTCAGTATGCGCGGCAGCACAACATTCGCTTGTCAATGCATCCCGGTCAGTATACGGTTCTGAATTCGCCCGATGCCACGATATGTGCGGCATCGGTAGCTGAACTGAGCTTTCAAGCGCGATTTCTCGACAGTCTCGGCTTGGATAGTCAGCATAAGTTAGTGCTGCATATCGGCGGTGTGTATGGCGATAAGGCTGCTGCGCGAGAGCGGTTTGCGGACGCGGCCAACAATCTACCAGATAATATTCGGGCACGGTTGGTGGTTGAGAACGATGATCGGCAATATACGCTGGGGGATGCGCTGTATATTTCCGGGCGCACCGGACTGCCTGTGGTGTACGATAATCTCCACGATGCGATGAACCCCAGTGAGCAGCCAGTCGAGGTGCTGCTGCCGGATGTGTTTGCGACGTGGAAGGCCGCCGACGGCCCACCCAAAACACATTTCTCGTCCCAAGCTGTGGGTGAGCGTCGGGGAAAGCACGCCGAACTCATCGACGTGATTGAGTTTCAACAGGTGCTAGATCGAAGCACGCGCATCGGTGATTTCGATGTGATGGTTGAGGCGAAGGGCAAGGACTTCGCCCTTTACACGGCTTTTGAGACCATGCGTCAAGAGATGACACCGCTAATTTCACTCTCATAGGGGTTTATGTCGCGTCCTAGTTATCTGTTATGCTTGTCCACTTCCGGGCCGCGACGCGAATATCAGCACAAATTTCGCTGGCAGTTGACGCTTTTGTGTCGATGCGACAATAAGGTATGCGCTACATGAATTTGCGAATCGAACAGACTTGGGAATACCGATTGTTGTCATGGGCACATGAAGCGTTGGAAAACAGCGCAACCGTGCAGCCGCGCGGCGCATTACATCATGCCAGCGCCGACAGCCTTGCGATGGCCTATCAATATTGTGCAGCGATCACCAAGCATAACAGCCGCACGTTTTATCTAGCGTCGGAACTGCTGCCTGAGCCGAAGCGACAGGCAGTACGGGCGCTGTATGCCTTTTGCCGCATCACCGATGATATTGTGGACAATTCGCATTCTGTTGAAGTCGGGCAGATCGCGCTGGAAAAGTGGCGGGTGCTGCTGCAATCAACACATCGCTCGTTATCCGAACCAGTCGCGCTGGCGTGGGGCGATACACAGGCACGTTTCAATATCCCGCATGGCTATGCTGAACAACTCATCAACGGCGTTGCGCGAGATTTGAGGCAAACTCGCTATGAGACTTTCGACGAACTGGCTGAATATTCTTATGGGGTGGCGTCTACCGTAGGTTTGATGGCGATGCACATCATCGGTTTCACCGGGTCTGATGCGCTGCCATATGCAGTCAAGCTCGGCGTGGCGCTGCAACTCACGAACATTTTGCGTGACGTGGGCGAAGACTGGCGTGCTGGTCGCGTCTATCTGCCTCAGGCTGAACTGCGCGAGTTTGGCATTAGCGAGACGGACATTGCCAACTGCAATGTGAACGAACGCTGGCGCGAGTTCATGCGCTTTCAGATCGCCCGCAACCGACAGCTCTACGCTGAGGCATGGCCCGGTATCATAATGCTCAATCCCGATGGGCGCTTCGCTATTCGTGCGGCGGCAGAATTGTATCAGGAAATATTGAATGACATTGAGGCGCATAGCGGCGACGTTTTTCGACGCCGGGCCTATGTCAGCAAGTGGGGCAAACTTCGCCGCCTACCGGGAATCTGGTTGCACGCTAACTACGGATTCTCCCGCCAGCTTGAGGCTTAAAGATGGCGGATTGTGATGTTCTATTTGTCGGCGCGGGGCATAATGCGCTGGTATGCGCGGGCTATCTGGCGAAGGCCGGTTATCGTGTTCTGATGTTAGAACGACGCTCTGTTGTCGGTGGGGCAGTGGTGACGGAAGAGCATATCCCCGGTTTCAAATTCGACCTTGGCGGCTCGGCGCATATCCTCATTAATCACACGCCCATTGTTCAAGACTTAGGTTTAATTGATTATGGGTTGGATTATATCGACCTCGACCCGTTATTTTTCGCGCCGTTTCTCGATGGCAGCCACATCACTATCTGGAAGGACATAGAGCATACCTGTGAAAGCATAGCGGCTGTTTCGCCGCAAGATGCTGATGCTTATCGGCAGTTTATCGCAACATGGACACCGATGGCCGAAGCGATGGTCGAGGCGTTTTTACATCCACCGACACTCTACAATTTAATCAAGCATCTGGGCATTGGCAGCCGCATGGGCAAAGATCGCAATGAGCGCCTCAGCGATTTGCTGCGCGGCTATGGTCAACTGCTGCGCCAGACGTTTCGCAGCCCGAAAGTACAAGCGCTCATCGGCTGGATGGCAGCACAATCCGGCCCGCCGCCGACAGAGCCGTTTTCCGCGCCGTTTGCGCTGTGGCATCCGATGTACCATGTGAGCGGTGTCAAACGTCCTAGAGGTGGCTCAGGCATGTTGACGCAGGCATTAGCGCGAATGATCGAGGCGCACGGCGGGAGCATCGTCACGGACGCAAGCGTAGAGCGAATATTGGTGGAAAACGGGCGGGCTGTTGGCGTCGAAACGAGCGAGGGTCAACGCTATACGGCCAGTAAGGCCGTTGTGTCCGGCGCGCATATTCATACAACGATGCGTTTGCTGGAGGGCAACTTGCCGCCTACGGCACAGCGCTTATTAGAACGATCACGGGTTGGTAACGGCTTCGGCATGGTGGTGCGCTACGCCATGAACGAACTGCCGAATTATGCGGCTCTGCCTTCGCCAGCGGATGGATCAGACGGCCCTCAGCATACGGCCTTACAATTTATTTGTCCTGATCTGGCATATCTGGAACGAGCATACGCGGATTATCTGTCAGGTCGTCCGTCACGCGAACCCGCGCTGATCTCGATGACGTTCTCAGCGGCGGACGCTACGCTTGTGCCAGCGGGGAAGCACACGCTGTTTTTGTGGGGGCAGTATTACCCGTATGAACTGGCTTCAGGCGAATCGTGGGATGACATCGGGCAGCGCGAGGCCGATCATATGCTGGCGAGACTAGCGCAGTACGCACCTAACGTAACGGATGCGGTGATCGGACAGCTAGTGGAGACGCCGCTGTATTTGGAGCGCACATTAGGGCTGCTGCGCGGAAACGTGATGCACTTGGAGATGAGCGTTGACCAGATGTTTATGCTGCGTCCGGCGCTGACGATGGGCAACTATCGCGGCCCGATCAAAGGGTTATATCTAACGGG
>JACMMD010000173.1 GCA_014379235.1 Anaerolineae bacterium | reverse complement strand
TTGTGATGAACCATTCCAGATTGGATGCCGATGTCGCGCTGGCTTCCAGCACGAGCCATAAATCGGGCGTATAGATCGAGTTCGAATACAGGTCAGGGTCTGACATCGGTTCGGCGGTGACGATCTCGTTGATGCTCCATGTTCCGGCAATGACGCAAAGCTGACCGGGATGGATGACACCCGCGCCGAGCGCACATGCTGTTACATCCAGTAAGCCACCAGCAACGGGCGTTCCAGCGGCTAGACCTGTGGCTGCGGCGGCTTCCGCCGTAACCGTGCCGATTATCGAAAATCCTTCGGCGATGGCTGGCAGGGCATCGAAAACTTCGGGGATGTCAAAGCGATCAAGCAGTTCGCGGGAATAGCGGCGGTGGTTATTGTTGAGCAGACTTGTGCCACTGATGTCGCTGTAATCGGTGGCGATTTCGCCTGTCAAGCAGTAGCGAATGTAATCCTTACAGGACAACACCGCTCCAATTTGGGCGTAGACTTCGGGTTCGTACAGCTTGAGCCAGCGCAGCAGCGCGCAAGGTTGACCGGGCCATAGTTGTTGCAATGTGGCAGGGCGAACGGAGCGGTATGTGCCATTTTCGATCCACTCGTCGCTGATGGCTGTGGCGCGATTGTCCACAGAAAGGATGCCGGGGCGCAGTGGTTTACCGCGCTTGTCGAGTAAGTACAGGCCGTTACCATGAGCCGTAAGCCCAATGCCAAGTATTTGCTGCGGGCGGATGCCTGACTCGGTGATGACTTCTCGAATGGCGTCGGCGTTGCTGTTCCAAAGCGAGTGCATATCACGCTCGGCCCAACCGGGATAGGGGAGCTGCGCGGCGGCTTTGCGACTGGCAGTACGGATGGCGTGTCCCGCGAGATCAAACAAAACAACTTTCGTCACCGTCCCGCCGTTGTCGATGCCAAGAAGATATTCTGACATAAACTGCCTTTAGTGCTGCGAAAGATAACTTGTCAACAATTTCGTTAATGTGGCGCAAAGTCTCCTACAAAACTAGAATAATGTCCACTTATTCAAAACCATTCCTCATCAGGAGCGACCAAACCGTGCAGACGCGCAAACTCGGCTTTACTGACTTGAACTTAACAACGATTGGTTTCGGCACATATGCGCTCGGCGGCGGCGATTGGCAGTGGGGATGGGGGCCGCAGGATGATGCCGACTCTATCGCTGCGATTCAAACGGCGCTTGAACTGGGCATCAACTGGATTGATACCGCGCCCGCATATGGTCAGGGACATGCTGAGGAGATCGTCGGGCAGGCGATCAAGGGACGCGACGGCGTGATTATCGCTACAAAATGCGGTATCGCGTGGGAAGCTGGCAGTCCGAAGGTCTGGAATCATTTGAAAGCTGATCATATTCGCCGCGAAGTTGAACAGAGTCTTCGGCGGTTGAAGATCGACGTGATCGACCTTTATCAAATCCACTGGCCCGTTCCAGACGAAGATATCGAGGAAGCGTGGGGTGTGGTTGCTGAACTCGTTAAAGCGGGTAAGGTGCGCTACGGCGGCGTATCGAACTTCAGCGCGGCGCAGATGAAGCGGTTGCAAGCTATTCATCCAGTAGCGTCAAACCAGCCGCCATACAGCATGGTCGAGCGGTTGATTGAGGTCGAAAACTTGGCTTTTTGCGCTGCCAATAACATCGGCGTGGTGGTGTACGGGCCGATGGAATCGGGCTTGCTAACCGGGAAATTCACGGCGGCGCGAGTGGCTAGCTTGCCGGATAATGACTGGCGCAAGAACTTTAACGTACAGTTCCGACAGCCCAATTTGAAGGCGAATATGGCGTTAGTCGATAACTTGCGGCTTATCGCTGAACGACATGGTAAGTCTGTTGGCGAGTTGGCGATTGCGTGGACACTGCGTCGCCCGGAAGTGACGGCGGCGATTGTCGGCGGACGCAGTGCAGCACAGATCGAGGGAACCGTTGGTGCGGGCGATTGGGTGATTGCGCCAGAGGAAATCACTGAGATTGAAGCGCTGCTTGTCGAGCGGGAAGGGGCACTCGCTTAGTTGGTTTGATGTAGCATAGGCCTTTGATGCACGTTGTCTTGCTGGGTAAGTTAGTCAGATGATAAAATGACATCATCTGATTTTAATCAATTCCATCTCGCCTTACTTTTATTGTCTTATTCGGGAAAGCCGATTCGATGACATTACCGTTTCGAACCTCGTGGTCAATTTTGGTTGTCCCCATTGTTGTCTTAATTTCAGCTCTCATTGGTTATGCCATCGGCCACTCGTATCTCGACCCCGAATTTCTCATCACGCTTTTTGCAGGTGTAGTCGCTATCTTTCTGCTTCTTAATACACGTACCCATTGGGCGCTGCTTTGTATCGGTCTGGGTACATTTGCGTTCGGTCATAGATCCATTTCGTTAGTAGGTGTTCGCGTTACACCTCTCGTGGCGATCCTACTCATGCTCTGGTTCGTCGCCCTATTCAACTACATTAGTGGTTCCCAACGGCGTCAACTGGCACTCCCTCGCTCACTCGCTCTTTTTACGTTTCTGATCAGTGCGCGTGGCCTTATCGGCGTTATTGACGGTAATGTAGAGACTCGAATTATGGGTTGGGTTGTTATTCACGGCTTGGGTTTGGCTGCCTTTCCAGTCGTGCAAGCCTTGGTGAATTCGACACGACGTATCGAGGTTCTCTTAAGAATTTCACTTATCGCCTCAATATATATCAGCGTCATCGGTATCATCGAATTTTATTCCTACTCAAGCTTAGCGAGCTTTCACTGGTTGTTTCCAGAGTACGAACCGCTCGCGTCCGCAGGGAATTTTTTTCGCGCATCCTTTCGATTTTGGGGTTCTCCCGCGGCAGTCATTTTTGTAATGTGGGGAGTTGTCATCGCTTTACATTATTTATTTAATGATTGGAAATCTTCACGGAGAGATAAGCTGCTTGCGGCGGCCTCACTACCGTTGTTTACGCTGGCTATTTATGTCGCTGGCAGTCGTATTATTTGGATTTCATATGCACTGACGATTATCCTGACACCGATATTGATGCGGCGACGGGCGATTAGCGTAGGTCTTATTGTGTTGAGTTTGGCCGTCGCATTGCCAGTGTTATCTGTGGAGTTTTGGGATCGTCTCAATACTGTGACCTCTTTTCTTTTCGAAGGGGAAATTCTCGATAACAGTACCCGCGCGCGTGTAAACCTTGTCGATAACGCGCTCGAAGTTATGAGAACGCGGCCCCTTCAAGGAACCGGATTTTACGGCCGCCGAGAAATGCACAACGTCTTCTTTGAGATTAGTGTAACAACTGGCGTTGTACCGATGATCGTTTACGCTATATTTTACTTTCAACTCGTAGCGCGGATTTTCCGCGTGTGGCTGACACCCAAAAACGATAATGAGCGCAAATACGGACAACTGTTCCTGATGTTGGGCCTGTTGTGGACAATACAAATGTTTACGGGAACGCTATTCAATAATTCAATCTATGGTGCGCCACATTGGGTAATGATGGCGATTGGGTGGTACTTGCCGGACATCCTCGCTGCGGAACGTAAGCCTGAACCTATTGAGGCCACCGAGCCTGAACTGCCGCTGCTTACTGCTGAGGCTCAGGAATAGGCGAACTTCGCAAAAGTGGAGTGGATTGAATATAGCGCAAAGCATGTCGGTGCTTCGCTTGCCGCTAGGATATCTTAGTAAGGGGTAAAGTTTTGTCGTATTAGCTGCCGATGGTGACTTCTGCGACCACGCTGGTTGAGAGTGATGCGCCGGGTGCAAGCGCAATCGCCTCACCTGCTTCGACTGCCGCGCCGAGCGGCTTGTTGTTGACCCAAGGCTCGATACCAACTGCATAAGACATCGCCTTAAATGGCAGCACTTCCGCGCCGCCATAGGGCTGCCAACTGATGATCCACTTAAATAAACTGGCATCCCAATGCAGGCTAAATGTCAGATTGAGGCGTGGATTGGTGACGGATATCCAACCCTCACCCTCGAGATCGGTCAAATAAACGTCATCATGGCTGTGCGTTTCAGGACCGGGGATGACACTCAAATCAACGCGCCCGCCGTTACGGGTGCGCGCATAAGGCCATGGCTCTCGCTGACCGGGTTCGAGGCGAGCCGTTTTCTCCTCGTAAATTTGCTCACTGGTGACGATGGTTTGCGCGGACATCTCTAGATTAGAGCCGGGTTCGAGCCATGGCCCGCCGACGACGCAGTGATGCCCCCACACGAAATGCTGCTCCGCCGCTCCAATGTTGGTCACGGTTTCATCCAATGTCAGCCGTGTCGAACCGCGCTCTAGACGCATAACTCGCTCCAAGCGAAAGGTCGTTGCTCTGGTTTCAACCTGAAAACGAACCGCAATACGGTCTGCGTTTTCCTCAACGATGGTGTATGTCCACGCTAGGTTTGCGACCTCACCGTGAAAGGGGATTGCCGCGCCGTTGTAGATCGTGGGTTCATTGCAGCTTGGGAAAAGCTCCTGCCAGCAGCCTTCGTAATTCTCCATAAATTCAAGTCCGCCGCTGCCATCGTGCGGCGGAGAACCGGGCGGCCACAACCCGACAGGGTTTTTCCACAGCAGATCGAGGCCGGTTGGCTTATGGATAAATTTGTAGATGTCCGCGCCTTTTTCGGGCAAGACCGTAATAGCCAGCAGATCGTTTTCCAGATAAACCGCCGGATGCCCCGCCTCTGAACCGGTGCTAATCGAGCAAGTAGCTGCCATCGCACTCTATCCTTTGATTGCGCCAGCGACCATACCGCGAATGAAATAGCGCTGGAAAGCAATATAAATAATCAACATCGGCAGGCTGGCGAGAAACATCCCGGTCATGCTGAGAGGAATATTCTGCAAGTAGCGTCCTTGAAACACGCTCACGCCGACCATGAGTGTGCGTAGGCGTTCGTCTGGCAGGAACAGCAACGCGATCAGCAGGTCGTTCCATACGTACAACAGGTTGACGATTACCAGCGTCACCAACGGTGGGCCGGAGAGCGGCAGAATAATCCGAACCAATACGCCGAACGACGATGCTCCGTCGATGAGCGCCGCCTCGATCAATTCTGTCGGGATGGTGCGGAAGAAGCTCACCAGTAGATAGACTGAGAAGGGCGTGATGAGTCCAGCGTAAATCAGAATGACACCGTGATATGTGCCCAATAGGTCAATCTGAGAGAACAGCACGAACAGCGGCACGATCATCACGACGGGGGGGATAGCCATCAGTGAGGTCGAAACTGCTAAAAGGGTTTCTCGCCCGCGAAAGTTCATACGCGCAATGGCGAATGCCGCCATCATCGCAATCGCGCTGCTCAAGAGTACCGCGCCACCGGAGAGGATGGCGCTGTTGGCCATCCACAGGAAGAAAGGATGGTTCACTAGCACTTCGGTATAGTTGGTCAACACGAACTCAGATGGCAAACCGAGCTTGTCAATGTTGTAATTGGTCGGGGTTTTGAACGAAGTGGCCAACATATAGTACACCGGGACGAGGGCGACCAACGCTACCAGAATCAAGAAACCTTGAAAGGCAAGCGTTTGCAACGGATTACGACGGCGGCTCGGCGCATTTTCTCCGGCTTCAATGAGTTGTGCTTGTGAGATAGTCTCGGTCATCGTCTACGCTAATTCCTCGGCTGCTGCCTGCCGCCGGAAGCGGAACAGAAAGAACATCAATACTGCCGTAACCAGAAATAAAATGACGGCTGTTGCTGCGCCGATACCAGGTAGGTGCTTTTCAAATGCCCACTGATAGATATACAGTTCCAGCACCATTGTACCGTTAGCCGGGCCGCCTTTGCCGGGAACGATATACACGTAGGCAAAGACGGCGGCTGTCATCGTAATGAGACCGATGACGATGTAAAACTCGATGATGCCTCGAAGCTCTGGTAAGAGAATGTTGCGTGTGCGCTGCCACCAGTTCGCGCCGTCGAGCTGCGCCGCTTCGAGCAGCTCTTCATTCACGGATAGCAGGCGCGATAGAAACAGAATGATACCGAACGAAGACTCGCGCCAGATCACCATTGTCATCACGGTCAAGATGGCGATGTTCTTGTCGCCAATCCAGTCGAGTGCCCAACTTTCCAGCCCGATAGCGCGCAGTGTTTCGTTGATGGGGCCATTGAACTGGAACATATTCTTAAGCACGACACCGACAATCGGAATGGCGATGACATAGGGTAAAAATACGATAGTTCGGTATAGTTTCCAGCCGCGCAGCCGTTCGTACAGCAGGATGGCGACAAACAATGAGATTATCACGAGCGGGAACACCGCTAACAACAACACGATGTTATGACGCACCGACTCAATAAAGACCGGATCGTTGAGCAGAAAATCAAAGTTCTCGTTGCCGATGTAGGGGCCATCAAAACCGCGAATGCGCTTGAAGGCGAAGTCGAAAATCTTGACGAGTGGAAAGCCGTAGATCAGTAAAAGCAGCGCGATCAGCGGCAGCACGAAAAGGTAGGGAGTTGCGAACTTTGTACGAATCATAACAGCGTTTGTTAGCTCTATCGATGAACGTTACTGAGATTTATTTCATCAAGCCAAGTGACTCGAAGATGAACAAGTTGGCCGTTAGCCCGCCATCAATGGTGATGTTTTCACCGTTGACGTAAGGCGCTTCGTCGGACGCGAGAAAGGCCATCAATGCCGCGCACTCTTCAACGGTTCCGAGCCGACGCATGGGAACACGGTCAAAACGATTTTGCAGGTAGTCGAGTTCTTCGGCGGAAACGGCGCTGCTGGTCATTTCGGTCATTGTGAAGCCGGGGGCGACACTGTTGACGCGAATTTTATGTGGCGCAAGCTCGAACGCCATGCAGCGTGTGAGGTTTACCAGTCCAGCCTTCGACGTGCAGTAGGCGGAATAGGGGCCGTCGGCGGCGGTTGCGTCAATCGACGTGATGTTGACGATGCTGCCGCCGTGTCCTTTAGCGATGAGCGCTTTGGCAAAACGCTGCGCCGTGAAATATGCACCGCGCAGATTGGTATCCAATACGTGGTCGTAGTAATCAGGTGTGACTTCGAGAAATGCGCCATCGCCCGCCACGCCAGCGTTGTTAATCAGCACATGGATGTCGCCACTGCGTTCGAGTACGGCATCGATCATCGCCTGAATATCGTCGACATTGCGAACGTCACAGGTTTTGGCCCATGCTTTACCGCCCGCGCTGGTGATTTCGGCAACGACTTTATCAAGCGGCTCTTGTCGGCGGCCTGTAACAACGACTTCTGCGCCTTCGTTGGCGAACCGAACCGCCGCCCCGCGCCCGATACCTGTGCCGCCACCTGTGACGATGACAACTTTGCTCTCAAAACGGTTTGCCATAAAGTGCGTCCCTCAATAAAGCGCAAGAGATAATTTTGAGGGTAGGGGCGACGCAGCCAAACTTCGTTTGTGCGTCGCCCCTACAGAATGTGTCTACTCGGCTTCTGCGAAACCCTGTGCGAAAAGCTGATAGTTTTCGAGCAGGTCAGGGTTGAGAGCGCGCCACTGTTCGACAACGCCCGCATTTTGTTCGCCTGCCTGTTCGCCCGTCATGTTGCCGCCAACGATCTCTTGAGCGGCAACGAACATCGCGTCCGTCCAGAACTGCGTTGGCATCAGGTCGGGGATATAGACCGCCGTCGGGCCGCCGACCCATTTGTCATACATCTCACGGAGAACCGGATCATCCACCGGGCTGGAGTCCCAAGAGGTGTTGGCTGGGAAGAAGCTGGACAGCTCCCACAGCGCATTCAGGCTTTCGGGCGTTTGTGTGTACGCGAGGAAACTGGCAGCCATTTCCTTGCGCTCCGGCGCGATTGCTGAGGGAATGCCCCAACCCTGTGTATCCGTAACGGGTTGGCCGGCCAGTGCGCCCTCACCGAACACGGGCATGACCATCAAGCCGATCCGATCACCAAGTTCGGCAATGTGCGAAGGCACAACTGGCCCGACAGTCTGTGTGACGGCGGTTTCGCCGGTGACAACCTTGCCAATAGCCGTGAACAAGTCAATCGACAGCATGTCGTCGTTCATGAAGCCCGCCGCGACCATCTC
>JACMMD010000172.1 GCA_014379235.1 Anaerolineae bacterium | reverse complement strand
GTGACGCCAGAGGAAGCAGAAGTCGCGCAGGGCGATACAATTCGCGTGTTGGTGGACAGTCGCTACTATTTCGGCGGACTGGTCTCCGACGCGACGGTAACGTATACCGTTGTCGCGCAGCCGTATAACTTCAACTATACGGGCCGTGGCAGATACGATTTCGCGGACTTCAACTACGACGAAGGCCCCAGCGAGTTCTACGGCAGTTTCTACGGCGGTGAGGTGGCCAGCGGCGAAGGTGTCACCGATGAGCAGGGGCAGCTCTGGATAGAAGTTCCTGCGGATTTAGAGGATGCCACGCAGAGCCAGTTATTCACCATCGAAGCTCTCGTCACCGATGAAAGCCAACAGTCCGTCGCGCGGCGCACTGAGGTCGTCGTCCATAAAGGCTTGCTGTATGTCGGTGCAAGCCCGCAAGATTACGTCGGACAGGCTGGCGAAGCAGCTAACATCGACATCATCGCCGTCGATTGGGAGAGCAGCGGCATCCCCAATCAAGAGGTCGATGTCGAAGTGGTCGAGCGGCGCTGGTCGAGCGTACAAGAAGAGGACGAACTCGGACGCGCAACGTGGACGTGGGAAGTCGAAGAAATCCCCGTCACCGAAGGCAGCGTAACCACTGACACCGACGGACGCGCCGTGTACACGTTTACGCCCCCAACAGGCGGCGTGTACAAAATCCGCGTGACCAGCCGCGACGAAGCGGGTAACGAAATCATCGCCGCGACGACGATGTGGGTTTCTAGCGCCGAATACGTATCGTGGCGGCAGCAGAACAGCAACCGCATCGACCTGATCGCGGACGCCACCAATTACGAAGTCGGTGATACAGCGGAAATCTTGATCGCGTCTCCTTTTCAAGGCGAGGCGCAAGCGCTGATCTCAGTCGAGCGCGGTGACGTGCTGCAAACCGAGCTTGTCACGCTCACCAGCAATTCGTTTGTCTACAATTTGCCCATCACGGATGACTTCGCGCCGAATGTTTATGTCAACGTCTTGATCGTCAAAGGCGTGGACGAGAACAATCCGGTTGCGGCCTTCCGCATGGGCTTGATTCAGCTAGGCGTGAACAACGAACGCAAGCAGATCACCATCGACATTCAGCCAGACCGCGAACAGGCCGGCCCGCGTGAAACCGTCACTTACACCGTGACGACGACGGACTACGAAGGGCAGCCCCTTCAGGCCGAAGTCGGCGTCGGGCTAACCGATCTCGCGTCGCTGTCCATCGCAGAGCCAAACAGCGGCCCCATCCTCAGCTACTTCTATGGACAGCAGGGGTTAGCGGTTCGCACAACAACGCCGCTGACCATCAACACCGATCAACTGACGCAGTTCGTGTTGGACACGATCAAAGGCGGCGGCGGTGGTGGCGGCGGTGGCGGTGGTATCTTCGACATCCGTCAGGAATTCGTTGATACGGCTTACTGGAATCCGACGCTGACCACCGACGCGAACGGCGTGGCGACCTTTGAAGTGACTATGCCGGATAACCTGACGACGTGGCGCTTAGATGCCCGCGCCGTGACCACTGGTGTGGAAGGCACGACGCTGGTGGGTCAAGAGACGTTTGACCTTCTCAGCACCAAGCCGCTGCTCATTCGTCCGGTGACACCGCGTTTCTTCGTCATTGGCGACGAAGCGACGCTGGCGGCGGTGGTCAACAACAACACCGACGAAGCGATGGATGTTGAAGTATTCATCGAGGGCACAGGCGTTACGTTCAATGGCGACACGCATCAGACGTTCACTATGCCAGCAGGAGCGCGCCAGCGTGTCGTATGGCCGGTGACGATTGACGATGTAGACAACATTGACCTGACGTTCTTCGCCAACGGCGGCGACGGTGCTTACACTGATGCCAGCAAACCGCCGCTCGGTCAGGGTGAGGCGCGTTTGCTGCCAGTCTATCGCTATGAAGTGCCGGAAACCGTGGGCACAGGCGGCGTTCTGCGCGAGGGCGGCTCTCGCACCGAAGCGATTGCGCTGCCCGAACGCTTCGACGTGACACAGGGCGAATTGACGGTCTCGCTTGAAGCGTCGCTGGCGGCCACCACGATTGACGGACTAACGTATCTGCAAAACTTCCCGCATCAATGCACCGAGCAGACCGTCAGCCGCTTCTTGCCCAACGTCATGACTTACCGCGCGCTGGAATCGCTCAACCTGACGGATGAAACACTGCGTCAACAGCTTGACTTCAACGTGAACTTTGGCTTGCAGCGGTTGTACGCGCAGCAGAAACCCGACGGCGGTTGGGGCTGGTTCGTGCAAGATCAAAGCAACCCGCTAACCACTGCTTACGCGCTCATCGGCTTAGCTGAAGCGCGCAATCAGGGCTTTCCGGTGGATGCTGACATCATCCAGCGAGCGCAGAACTATCTCGGTTCGCAGATGATCGTGCCGGATATGAATCAAGCGGAATGGGAACTCAACCGTCAGGCGTTCATGCTGTATGCGCTGGCTCGTTCTGGCGCGCCGGATGTGGCGCGGACGGTCAACCTGTACGAGAGCCGCGAACGCCTCAGCCACTACGCCGAAGCCTATCTCGCGCTGTCGTTCAACATCATCGACCCATCGGATACCAGTCGCAGCGATGTACTGCTTTCCGATCTGGTCAACAGCGCTATCCTCAGCGCGACAGGCGCTCACTGGGAAGAGGATTTCACTGACTACTGGAACTGGAATACCGATACACGCACGACGGCTATTGTGCTGGATATGCTGGTCAAGCTGCGCCCGCAAAGCGACCTCGTGCCTAACGTGGTGCGCTGGCTCATGATGGCCCGCGATGCCGACGGTTGGGAAACGACGCAGGAAACCGCGTGGTCGGTGATGGCGCTGACTGATTGGATGGTGGTTAGCGGCGAACTCCAACCGAACTACAGCTACGCGGCTTCGCTCAATGGCGACCAACTCACCGAAGGCACGGCGACCAGCGCCAACGTCCGCGATGACGTCGAACTGGTGGTACAGGTGGCCGATTTGCTGGCTGATGAGGCCAATCAACTGGTCATCAGCCGCACTGATGGGTCGGGCGCACTGTACTACACCGCACACCTCACGGCTTATCTGCCTGTGACAGAAGTTGAGCCGTTGAATCGCGGCATCATCGTTGAGCGGCGCTACACGCTGGCCGACGCTCCGAACACGCCGATCACCGAGGCGACTGTTGGCGACGTGATACAGGTTCGGCTGACGATCATCGCACCGAATGACCTACACTACGTCCTCATCGAAGACCCGCTTCCGGCAGGCGCGGAAGGCATCAACCCCGAACTCGAAACCAGCCAGCAGGCGGGTACTCAGCCGGAGATCAGCAACACCGATCCGTTGAGCCGGGGATGGGGCTGGTGGTACTTCAGCAACATCGAGTTCCGTGACGAGAAGGTCGCGCTGTACAGCAGCTATCTACCCGCAGGGACATATGAATTCGTCTACAGTATCCGCGCCGGCATGGAAGGCACGTACAATGTCATCCCCGCTACGGGACAGGAGTTC
>JACMMD010000171.1 GCA_014379235.1 Anaerolineae bacterium | reverse complement strand
GGCTTCGGCGCGTAGTTCGGGTTTTGCCATGTGTCGCTCCTAGAGTTTGGGCAGCGTGATGCCTGTCTGCGCTTGATACTTGCCCTTCTTGTCCGCATAGGAGGTTTCGCATTCCTCGTCGGCTTCGAAGAACAGCACTTGGGCGATGCCTTCGTTGGCGTAAATCTTGGCCGGAAGGGGAGTCGTGTTGCTGATTTCGAGCGTGACGTGCCCTTCCCATTCCGGCTCGAAGGGTGTTACGTTTATTATGAGGCCACAACGAGCATATGTAGATTTCCCTAAACAAATTGTTAATGTAGAGCGCGGAATACGAAAGTATTCTATAGAATTTGCAAGCGCAAATGAATTAGGAGGGATAATACAGAACTCACCTTGATAGTCCACAAACGAGGTTGCAGTGAAGTTTTTCGGATCGACAAGCGCGGAATGGACGTTGGTGAAAATCTTGAAGTTATCGCCTACTCGCATATCATATCCGTAGCTCGATACGCCGTAGCTGATGACCCCTTGCCGTACCTGATTTTCGACAAACGGCTCGATCATGCCGTGTTCTTTGGCCATCTTGCGAATCCAGTGGTCAGGCTTCAAACCCATCTTATCCCCCTCAAATTAGGTTAAAGGTACGAGGCACGAGGTTCGAGGTGAGTGCCAATATTTTCTCAGCATTCGGAACTCAGAACTTTCGCCTACATCTTCTCAGGCGCGCTCATGCCCATCAGGTCGAGAGCGCGCTTGAATACCACCTGCGCCGCCCGGAAAAAGCGCAGCCTTGCCGACGCTACATCTGGCGGGACTTCGCTGTGCAGCACACGCACATTATCGAAAATCGGGTGAAACGCAGATGCCAGTTCCAGCGCGAAGAAGGCGATTTTGTGCGGCTCTAATTTCGTGGCTGCGAACTCGATAGTCTCACCCAGCTCGAGCGATTTCCGCAAAAATGCGCGCTCCGAATCTCCGAGCAAACTCAGGTTGGCGTTGTCGTCGTTGACACCGCGTACTTCTGCCTCACGCATAATCCCGGCACAGCGAACGTAGGCGTACTGAATGTAGTACACCGGATTTTCGTTGGTTTGTTTCACAGCGAGATCGAGATCAAAATCAAGCTGCGAATCAGGACTACGCGCCAGCAGAATGTAGCGTACAGCATCGGCGCTGGTCTGGTCGATCAACTCATCCAATGTTTCATAAACGCCCTGACGTGTACTCATCTTGAGTTCCACGCCGTCGCGGATCATACGGACAAGCTGCACGATGATGACATGGATGTTAGAGATGTCCTCGCCCAGAGCAGTCAGCCCATAGTGGACAACTTTGTACTGTGCGCCGTGATCTGCGCCCAGCACATTCACCATCACGTCAAAGCCCCGTGCGATTTTGTTCAAATGATAGGCGATGTCGGGCAGTGTGTATGTAGGTTCTTTGTTGCTTTTGAGCAGCACACGGTCTTTGTCGTCGCCATATTTTGTGCTGCGGAAATACCATGCAGGCTCGCTGCCTTTGATCTTCGCAATATCTTCTTCAGTCGCGTTTTCGGCGTAGACGGCCTCGTAAACGTCGCCGCGAGCTTTGAGCGCTTCAAACGTATCCCACACTGCGCGGTTGTCGTACAGACTGTTCTCGTTGAAGTAAACATCGTGATGGATATTCACTCGCGCCAGCGTGGTCTTAATCCGCTCGAACATCTTCTTTTCGGCATACTCTTTGAACGGCTGCCAATCGGCATCGACCAGCGCATTACCCTGTTCAGCCACAAGCTCTTTGGCGAAGTCGATCAAATAGTCGCCGTGATAGAACGTCTTATCATCGGCATCGGGCGAATTGACGGGCTGACCAAGCGCCTGTAAGTAGCGGACACGCAGGCTGTTGCCCAGATTCTGCATCTGAACGCCAGCATTGTTGAAGTAGTATTCACGCTCGACGCTGTAGCCTGCCGCTTCGAGTATTCGAGCGAGCGAGTCACCAACGATTGCGCCACGACTGCGGCCAACGTGCAGCGGCCCGGTTGGGTTGGCACTAACGAACTCGACCTGCGCCCGTTTGCCTGCGCCTAATTCAAGTTGAAACAGGTTTTCACCTTCTGCGATGATGGTATCGACTTGCGCGTTGAGCCAGTCTTTGCTCAAACGCAGGTTGATGAAACCGGGATGCAGGACTTCTACCGCGCTGATGAAATCTGACTGCGGGAAGTGGTGCGAAATTTTTGTAGCGATGAGGAAGGGGTTCAGCCCTGTAGCTTTTACAAGCTGCATCGCCACTGACACCGCATAGTCGCCTTGCTCGGCGCGTTTGGGCGGACGGGCCTCGATAGCCGGGATGTCGAAGGCCGGCAAATCACCCGCGGCCTGCGCCGCTTGGATGGCTTGGGTGACGAGTTTAGCAATTTCGGTTGGGAGTAACTTCAAGATGGCGCGTCCTTACGTGGTGTGACCGGGTGCGCCGCATTCTAGCATACTTAACAGGCGCTTTCCACGAGCGGGAACAACTCGATCACGCCGTCATCGGCGATGCGGGCTGCGCCTTTGCAGCCCTCGCAAACCCACTCGTTTTCGCGCTGAATCATCAGCTTATCGGGACAGCAGGGGCAGCGTAGAACCTCGCCCAATGGACGCGCTCCAACCGGCAGCGATTCGCCGGATTTGCGTCCCCAAACCTGATCGTAGTCCAACTGCCAGCGCTCGATTTGGATGCTCTTGATAGCGGCGCTGTTCAGCAGAGCTTTCATCTCGTCGCCTGTCCAGATTTTACCGGGCATCAAGCGTGTACTGATACGGTTCGTCAGCAGTAGTTCACCGCCGGGCCGCAAAACCCGCGCACATTCGCGCAGTACGGTTTCGGGATTGGGCATAAACTCCAGCGCTTCGAGGCATGTCACCACATCAAAGGCATTGTCCGCAAAAGGCAATCGCTCCGCCGGACACCACAACAGGGTCACGCGATCTTGATAACCATCGAACTTGTGGGCCGCATTCGCCAACATGCGGCGGCTGAGATCAACGCCGATGACGCGCCCCTGAAAATCAGTGTGCGAAAGCATGGCTAATGGCAGTCGTCCTGTTCCGGTAGCTACGTCCAACATGAGCGGCGACGTATGCGGAGCGATGTCTTGCATGATCGGCTCGGCAAGGAAAATATGCTCGAACTCGCCACTCTGGTTCTTGATGTCGTCATAGCGATGCGCGTAGACATCATACAGCCAGACCACCATATGCCTACCCAGATAAACGCCTTCGGTCTCGAAGATCAGCCACCAGCAGAGAATGGCGATGCCCGCAGCGAAGAACGCCAGCAGTACGATTTCCATCAGGCAAGCAGCCCTTCTTGCCGCAGCCAAGCGGCGCAGCTATTGATGCCGCTTTCTAAATCAATCTGCGGCTGCCAGCCGAGCAGCTCTCGTGCTTTGGTCATCTTGTAGGTGATGCGCCGCTGTGTGAAGCGAATGAAGTCGAGCCACATCGGGTCATTCGAGCGCGACACCAGGTTGCCGACAGCCGAAGCAACAGCGTTCACAGGCGCGTAAGGAATGCTCAACCAACGCTGATTTCCTGCAAGGCGTTGGTAGCTACCAAGAAATTCGCGCCATGTGGGGGCAGGGTCGGGCGAACTGTTGAACGCTTGCTTGTGTGCCGCCGGGTGAGCGGCCTGAATCAGCATTTGCTGCACAACGTCGTCGATGTGTATGGGGTGGGCGAAACCGTCACCCTTGCCAAGCCAGATCGTTGATCGCAGGCGCGCCAGACGATAGACATTGCCCGTCCACATGCCGGAGCGTGGGCCGTAGATCATGCCGGGGCGGATGATGCTGTAGGATAAGCCGCGTTCATTCTCAGCTTCGCGCACGACGCATTCGCCTTCACGTTTGGTGATGACATAGGGATCGCGGCTCGGCGTCCAAGGCATGTTTTCGGTCACGTCTTGAGTATGGCGGTAGCCGTAATATGCGATAGAACTGACGAACACGATTCGCTCAACGCCTGCATCAACGGCGGCGTTCGCCACATTGCTTGTACCTTGGACATTGACCACGCGCATTGTTTTCAAACCGCCCGCGTTCGCGCCGAGCATGGCCGCGACGTGAAACACGTAATCGCAGCCGTTGGCAAGTTCGCGCATCCGGTCAGCGTCGGTGACATCGCCTGTGACGATTTCGAGGTTGGTACAGCCACGCAGGAAAGCGCCTTTTTCCGGTGAACGAGCGAGAGCGCGAACGTGCGCGCCTTCGTCGGCAAGGCGCAGAGTCAGCGCTCCACCGAGAAAGCCTGTCGCCCCGGTGACGAGCGCGGTTTTGCCAGCGAAATTCATGTCTTACCTTAGGACGATATAGCTTCAACCGCCAGCAGATCATCGCGGAACTGCATCGTGTAAAGTTTAGCGTATAAGCCGTCCAGCGCCATGAGTTCATCGTGACGCCCTAGTTCAACGATTCGTCCCTCATGGACAACGGCGATACGGCTGGCAATGCGAACGGTACTCAAGCGGTGGGCGATGATAATCGTCGTGCGCCCCGGCAGCAGCTTGGCCAGCGCGTCTTGGATGGCGTGTTCACTTTCGCTGTCGAGGCTGGATGTGGCTTCGTCCAGCAGCAAGATGCGCGGGTCTTTGAGAATGGCGCGGGCGATGGCCACACGCTGGCGCTGGCCGCCGCTCAGTCGGATGCCGCGTTCACCGACGATGGTTTCGTAACCTTTCGGCAGCGCCACGATGAAATCATGAGCATTGGCCGCTTTTGCCGCTTCAACAATCTCCTCTTGGGTGGCGCTCAAACGACCATAACGAATGTTCTCCAAAATTGTGCCACCGAACAGCAGCGTTTCTTGCGGCACGATACCGATCTGATCGCGCAAGCTGGCTTGCGTCACAGCGCGAAGGTTAATTCCATCGACGCTCACACTACCGCCAGTGGGATCGTAGAAGCGCGGAATCAGGTTGAAGATCGTACTTTTGCCCGCGCCGCTTGGCCCCACGAGCGCCAGCACTTCGCCGGGTTGGATGTCGAGGTCGATGCTGTGCAGCACTTCATGTCCTTCGGCGGCATCATAGCTGAAACTCACATTCTCGAAGTTGATGTGCCCTTCAACATTGGTCAGGGTCGCGGCGTCCGGCGCATCAGGAATATCCGGCCCGATGTCGATCAGTTCAAATACGCGCTTGGTCGCGCCGATGGCTTCTTGCAGGGACGTATATTGGTTCACCAGCGAACCGATACCCGTAGCGACGGTCAAACCATACACTAGAAATGCGATCAGTTCGCCGCCGGATAAACGCCCTTCCAGCACTTCGCGCCCACCGAACCACAACATCAGAGCGATACTGCTGAAGCCTAAGAAGGCCACCAGCGGCCCGAACACTGAGCGCAAACGCAGCATTCGCAGCGATGCTTGCAGAGCTTTAATGGTCGCGTCACGGTAACGGGTGATTTCGAAAGGCTCACGGGCAAAGCTCTTGACGATGCGGATATTCTGAAACACCTCGTCCGCGATGATGGTCGCCGCCGCGAGTTCGTCCTGAATGGTGGTGCTGTAGCCGCGCAAATATCGTCCGAATACCGCGCCGATGATGGCCACCAGCGGGGCTAAGACCATGATGAACAGCGACAGTCGCCAGTTCAGTGCCATCATAACGACCAGCGAACCGAGCAGGATCACGGTTTGTTGTAAGAATTGGGCCGCGTTATTGGTCAGCGCCGAGCGCATCATAGTCACGTCGCTGGCTAAACGCGAGACCAGTTCACCGACGCGCCGCTTCTCGAAAAAGCCCAGCGACAGGCGCTGCAAATGCTCGAACAATTCTAAGCGTAAGTCGAAGGTGATGCGTTCACCGATGAAGTTAAGGTTGTAGTTTTCGACCAGCGCCGACAGCGAACGCAGCAAGAACACCAGCAGCAGCGCCAGCGTGATCTGGTCGAGAAGTTGAACGTTGCGCTGCTGTAAAACCGAATCGACAACGCCGCCGATCACCGCCGGGAAGACCAGACTCAGCAGTGAACTGGCGACGACAGCCAGAAGCGCGACGATGAAGCGCGTTTTGTAGGGCCGGAGATAGCTCAACATGCGCCGCCAATTGAGCGGCACATCGGGAACGGGGTCGCGTTCTTCGCGTGGAAACGGCGACGGATTAAAATTGCGGCGCGTTCGGAACATAGTTTGGGTTGGTTTCCTAAACAGTTTGACAAGTAAAGAATCAGGCTTTGCTCGTGCCTTATCTTCAATACGTAGATTGTGCTTTATCGGTGTTAGACGCTGATGAGTTACATCGACCCCGAAGCGCTGATGACGACGCCCTGCGTATCGACGGGCAGTACCCACGAGCGCGCCTTTACCCCGACATTTTCAAACGCCGTCTTGATGGTTTGCGCTAACTCGTCATGATCTTTCTTAGCAAAGATCATCAGCGCCGGGCCATTCCCACTCAACGAAATGGCCTGCGCTCCGCTGCGCCGTGCCATTTCTAGAACATGGTCATAACCGGGAATGTGTGATGTGAGGAACGGCACTCGCAGGCGATCATCCATCACCTGTCGCAGCAGTTCAAGGTTGCCTTCTTGCAGCGCGGCGATCAGCAGGGGGATGCGGCTCAGGTTGTGCAGTGCATCGCGCAGCAGCACCTTCTCTGGCATAGCGGCTTTGGTTCGTTCCGCGTAATGTTCGAGTTCTGGCAGCACGATAATAATTTGCATCGCCGCGAGTTTGAGCGGGTGGTGAATCAATTCGTCGCCGTTCATGACGCCTGTCGCCAGCCCGCCGAATATCGCCGCGACAACGGACTCAGGGCTGCCAGCAGCGCGGGCCGCGATTTCTAGTACCTGAGTACGGGTGAACGGGCTGCCAAGCAGATTGTTCGCGCCGATTGCGCCCGCCAGAAAAAACGCTGCTTCCGCTCCTAAGCCGGCGGTGATGGGGATACGGTTATCGACATTGATTTGAATGCCAAGCGGGGCGCGCTCCAAGCGCTGAAACAGGCGAATCATGCCAAGCACAATCGGATGCCGCAAGCCGACGCTGTAATGGCCCGCACCTTCGCCGCTGGTTTCAACGACCAGCTTATCGTCGGAACGCTCGAAAATTTCAACGGTGGTGTACAGCGACAAAGCCAGCGCCATGCCGCTTACGCCCGGCCCCGGATTGGTGATGGTCGCCGGGAGTCTGATCTTAACCTTACGCATGGCATCGTTCCTTAGAGGCGCACGACAGGCAGAAGAAAGGTAAACGTGCTGCCTTCACCTAAGTTGCTGGCGGCCCAAATATCGCCGCCGTGCCGTGTGATGATCGTCTTGGAAATCGTGAGTCCTAAGCCGCCGCCGGGCGTATCGCGCACACGTTCGTCACGGGAGCGGTACATGCGGTCAAATACTAATTCCAACTCATCATCAGCGATGCCCATTCCGCGATCTGCTACGCTGCAAAAGAGTTCTTCGTCATCGCCCCATGCGTGTATGGCGACAGTATGTTCGCGGTCAGAGTAAATGATGGCGTTATGCAGCAGGTGATAAATCACTAACCGGATACGTTCGGGATCGCCCATGATGACAGGTAAGGGGTCTTGCACCGATACCGCAATCGTGATCTGCTTTTCGAGTGCCAGCGCGCCAAGCTCTGCCACGGCCCGGTCAATGAGCGGTGCAAGCTGAGTGGGCACATGCGTGAGGGGCATACCCGCTTCCATCCATGCGAGGTCAACCAGCGGCTCGATCATCTCATACAATTTGGACGTGGTTTGCCGAATACGG
The DNA here is from genome assembly GCA_014379235.1 of Anaerolineae bacterium. Lineage (GTDB taxonomy): Bacteria > Chloroflexota > Anaerolineae > Aggregatilineales > Phototrophicaceae > JACMMD01. The sequence goes on along the minus strand of JACMMD010000171.1, from coordinate 302 downwards.
GTAACAAATCTATTTTGCTGTTCGTTCAGCGTACCCAACTTGAGAACGAGATCGGCAAAGCCAGTGAGTGCCGACAGCGGGTTATGCAGGTCATGGGCGATAGCGCGAATAAGGGCCTCACGGCGCGAGTCTAACTCGCGTTTCTCGGTGATGTCTTGCAGCATGATGATGCGCTGCCCGCTTTCCAGCGTGGTAGCGATACCTGCCGCTAATCGTCGTCTTGGTAACCGCACATCGAGCAGTTGATCGCCGCTGCGCGAGAACAAATTCATCATTGCCGCGTTAGTATTGAAATGTTTGTC
>JACMMD010000170.1 GCA_014379235.1 Anaerolineae bacterium | reverse complement strand
TCCGGCGAAAGGTTTGCGCCGCGTCGTTTAACGCGGGCTTATCGAGAATGATCGCCGCTTCATCGAGGAAATCTGCATACAGGCCGCGTTCTGCACCTTCCGCCGCATTCCATGTACAAATCCACTGGAACGCTCCCGGCTGCCCGTGATGCCCGATCAGCGCCGAATACAGCCCCGCGCCGCGAGGGAAGAAGCGCGCCCAACTCTGCTTGTTGCGGGTGTTGGTGAGCATCGATGCCCACTTTTGCAGCGCCGCCAAGCCAAAGTTATCTTTCGCGCCCTTCGGTGGATTCTCGGTGTACAGGTTGATACACTGCCAGATTCCTTTTTGCACCGCCGCTGCCAGCCGCCCGAAATCCGGCGTGTGCAGCGACATCACGCGGAACTTATCCTGCTTGACGCGGGCGCGGGCCGCCATAAATGCTGCTTTATCGACGTGCAGCGGCGCGGCGGAACGATCAGCGATATGAACGGTATCCCCCTCAAGACCGTAAACCACAATCGGCATCATGCCCCATGCGTGTTCATCGACGCGCAGGTTGTTATACGGCAAGCTGAACATATCAGCCCACACCATCGGCGGGCTGCCGCTTTCGAGCATGTCAACGACATTGCTCTCGCCCTTTTGCGCGTTATCGGTATGCAGCACATCGCGGGCAATCGCCAGCCGATCAAAAATCGTCTCCATTGGCGAGAACGTGTTGCGCGTCAGCAGCGCCAGAGTCGGCTCGTAGCCTTCGTACTGGAACAAGAAGTAGCCGACAGTCACGCCGCCGCTGATTCCCAGCAGCAGCGCTTCGCTGATCGGTTGGCCAGTGTGCGGCGCTTTCACGCCCTGATAGGCGAGGACGTTGGCGATTGAACCCGTCTCGCAGTGGCGGCCCGAAAATGCGTGATAGTTTGGCAGGACAGACATGGTGATTGGTGCGCTTTCTCTACAACGTTTAAGATGATTTCATTGTAGGAGAGAAAGACACAGCGCCCGGATAATCGAGACATAGGCCGCACTTTTTGGGGATGAATTAGGGCAAAGGGTAAGTCCCTCTCCGCTTGCGGGGAGGGATTTAGAGAGGGGTTTTCAGGGGATTTGCGCTGCGTCCGTATTGGGGCGCAGAGAGTTGCTCGGCTGAGGGAGCGCCACATTCGGCAGCATCAATTCGCGCCACAAGCCAACCAGTTCTTTAATCGTGCGAACGATGTGCGAAATGCGGAAAAACTGCGAACGTCCATACGGGCGCGCATAATGGTTCACGCCAACTTCGGCAACCTTGAAGCCGCAGTTCTGAACTTTCTTGATGAGTTCAACGCAGATCACGCCGCTGTTGTGGGTTAGTTCCACTTGATCGAAAATGCGGCGGCGCATCAAACGGAAGTCGCAGTCCACATCGCGCACATTCAATCTGAACCAGCGGTTGACGGCGAAGTGATACAGCCGGCCTAACGGCCCGCGATAAAACGGGTCGCTGCGGTTGAGCTTATAACCTTGCACGAAATCGACATCGGGTGTCATCAGAGGAACCAAGCGGCGCAAATCACGCACATCGTACTGAGCGTCGCCGTCGGTATAAAAGATCAGGTCTTTGCTGGCAGCGGCGAAACCTGAACGCAGCGCCCCGCCATAACCGCGATTCTTGGCGTGATGAATCACACGCACACGCTCATAATCTCGCGCCAAACGGTCTAAAACGTCGGGTGTATAATCGGCGCTGCCATCGTTGACCACGATGATTTCGTAGTCGTCGGTGAACGCTTCTACCACTACCATCGCCTCGATGATGAGGCTGGCAATCGTCCCACCGTCGTTGT
>JACMMD010000169.1 GCA_014379235.1 Anaerolineae bacterium | reverse complement strand
CGCCTCGATCACCAGTGTGCGTGACTTGGTGCAGCAGGCGGATTGCTTCCTCACCCTCGGCACGATCATCACCGATGATTACCTTTGGTTTATCGAGAACAAATATGCTCAGATGGTGTTGGCGACCACAGAAGAGATGCGTGTGGGATACTTTACTTATGAAGGCGTGACCATGAAAGATTTCATGGAAGCCCTGGTGCAACGTTTTAAGCAGACTAAAGTTTATCCGCTCTCAACGGTGGCTCCACCCCAACCGGTCTATCCTGAACCGTGGGCGTCTAATTCAGACCCTAAGTTCAAAGACAAGCCTGACCTCATTACTTACAACCGGTTCTTTCAGCACTCTATGAAGTTCCTGCAAGACAACAATCTGCTCGATGATATTGTCATGACTCTTGGAGTGAGTTCGTCGCTGTACGTGGCTACCAATGCCTATGGTCTGTCACAAAACAGCTTTATTGGATCGGCAGCATGGCAATGCATTGGATTCGAAACCGGCGCTGCTTCAGGCGCTCAGCTTGGAAGCGGAAAGCGTGCTTGGACTGTAGCCGGCGATGGCGGATTTATGATGGTTTGCCAATCGCTCTCGACCCTCGCCCGGAATAACCTGAACGCGGTGATTTTTGTCATCAGCAACGGGGTCTATGCCATCGAACAGGTTTACGTTGACCTCACTTCGTTTGAACCCGGCCCCGAACATAAGTTCGATGCTTTTGACATCCTGCCCAAATGGGATTACATGGCTCTCGCTCAGGCGTTTGGAGCCAAAGGATACCGCGTGACAACCATTAAGGAATTAAAGGCTGTCCTGAACAAATTGAAAAGAATAACCAGACAGCCTGCATTGGTGGAAGTAGTGATACCTGAAAAAGACCTTCCCCAACAGATGTATCGTCTGGGCATAGAATAGAAAACCTCAAGTCACAATCCTGACCACACTCTAACTAAAAGGACTCAATCTCATGCAGAACAAAACATATTCCATCTTCGGCGCGGGGGCCGCAGGGCTTTACACCGCATGGCGTTTGCTGGACGGCGAACCCGGCAGTAAGAGCGCACAGGCGAAACAATTGTCAACAGGCGACACGCTTGAATTATACGACTGGGGAAAGTACGACTTCTCAGCAGAAAACCCCGGAACGCGTGCTGCGGGCGCCCGCGTTTGCACCCATCATTATAAGAACGACAAGAAAAATTCTTATCTTGAATTGGGCGGGATGCGCTATTCGGATTGGGACGGCAATGATGATGGTACAAGCGGCGGACACAGGCTGGTGACAACCGTCATTGAACAGCTTGGCCTCAAAAAATATTCTGTGCCGTTCAATACGTCATCCAATCCCTTGTACTACCTGCGCACAAAGAACATGTATGCGAACGACATCACCTCAAACAATCCCGCGCCCTACAATGTTGACCACTTCGGCGCGGCTACCGCTCCTGACAACGGTTTTACAATTATTCAAGACCTTGCCATATCACCGACTGCGGCAGGGAACATGACCCGTCGAGACTGGTGTGAGTTTTATCAAAAAGGGACTATCAGCGTTGACATGCAGGAAGCCTCCGTTTTCCAGAAAGGTGATCGGATGAGCGACATTGGCTATTGGAATCTGATGTTTGACCAATTAGGGCCGGAAGGATTCGCTTATACTGCGGATGGAAACGGCTACACCTCCAACATCATTAACTGGAACTCGGCGGATGCGATTCAGGCCAACAATGAATTTACACCCGGCACCGAATACAAGACTTTGACGACAGGCTATTCCAGCATGTTCAATGCCTTGTTTGAGACAATCGTGAAACTGGCAAAACAGCAGGGCGTGAATTTTGACTATCATCCCAACACACGCCTCCACTCTATCTTGCAGATTGATAAAGTGATTCATTACTCGATAGCCACGCGCAAGAACCCCAACAAAAAATCCGGCTCGAAAACCACAGATGCGGCGTGGCTGGCGATGCCGCGTTACGCGCTTGACCTCGTGGCGCAGGCCACACGCTATGAAAGCCACCAAGGGCTTGATGTGCTCAACCACTCGAAAGTGCAGTTGTACCTTGAGTCCGCCATTATGCAACCCTCTTACAAGGTAGGCATGTTCTTTGACTCGCCCTGGTGGGCCGATGCAGAGTCGCAAATTACCACTTACGAAGTGACCGGTGATGTGCTCAAAGCGCTAGCCGCCAAAGGCTTTCCTAAAAACTTCATCAAAGCAATTCGTGCCTCTAAGAATCCCGCAATTGTGGACGCTGCATACGCACCGGCGGATGATTTCATCAAAACGGTAGAGCGCTGCATACAAGAGCCGCTAACTGTAGCACAGCAAACATTATTACTGAGTCTTTCCCAGGTCAGTAACACTCCACCCACATATCCGGCACAAATTACCGCCTACGAAGTGACGGATAATGTGCTCAAAGAATTAGAAGCCAACCCAAAACTTTTTCCTAAGAAGTACATCGACGCGATCCGCGCCGCGACGAATCCCCCGATAGTTGAAACGCCGTACACACCGGCTGCCGTTTTTCTCAGCACAGTGGAAAACTGCATACAGGAGCGTTTGACCATCAAAGAGGAAGAGCGGTTGCTCAGTCTTTCCCAGCGCAACACGATTGGGCCAAGCGTGACCGACACCCCGATCCGCCAGATTGTATATTTCGGGAATAATGCGCTTGATCAAAGCGGAGAGCAGGTTTTCGGGATTCTTGCCAGTTATGACGACGAGCAATTCACAAGCTTCTGGCAGGAATTGGAGTTAGGCCCCGACGCAGATCGCAAAGTCCCGATCTCGGAAAATTACCAGCCCCTGGAAGGCCCGCGCAAAGTGCCTGACGTGATGGTGAAGATGCTGCGCAAGCAACTGGCAGCCGTGCATTTCGGCCCGCAATCAGACTACACAGCCGTGCCCCCACCACTGGAAGCAACCTATATGGATTGGTCTTTGCCGCCTTTCAACGCTGGCTACCACGCCTATGCCGGACACTACGATATCTGCGATGTGCAGCAGAAGATACGCAAGCCCTCGCAATTGATTGCAGGAGCGGACGCCAATATTTTCATCGTCGGCGAAACCTATTCCAACGACCAAGCCTGGGTCGAAGGAGCCTATTGCACAGCCGAATCTGTCCTCAATGATTTCTTCGGCATCAAGCCCATCATCAACAACAAGGACTACCCGTTTATCTGCCCCTGTAGCTAATT
>JACMMD010000168.1 GCA_014379235.1 Anaerolineae bacterium | reverse complement strand
TCCAGTGCGGCGATACCCGCTTCGGCCAATCGTTCGGCCAACATGCGCGCTGTTTCAGGCTTGATGGTGCTGTTGTCGATGAAGATCAGACCGTCATGCGCGCCTTCGATGATGCCGTTTTCGCCAAGCGCGACCTTCTCCACATCGGGCGAGTCAGGCAGGTTGGTGAACACGAAATCGACCTGTTCGGCCACTTCTTTGGGAGTAGAGGCAGCTTTCGCGCCTTCAGCGACCAGCGCTTGCACCTTCTCCTGACTGCGATTGTGGACGACAAGTTCGTGCCCGGCCTTCATCAGGTTGCGGGCAATCGACCCGCCCATAATGCCAAGCCCGATATAACCGACTTTTGCCATAATTAATTGCTCCTAAGAAAGTTCTGAGATCCCGCTTGGTTCTGAGTTCTGAGTTTAGAACGCTTTACTCGATACGCAAAACTCGAAACTCAGCGCTAGAGTTTCTTCGTCACGCGGAATTGAAGCGGGATGCCAACGAGCAGTCGCGTTTGCGCTTGCAGCGTTGGCAACGCGACGAAAATCACCGTCAAGATCGGCAGCAGTGGGAAGCTCAACAGCGTCAGTACCCGCTCGGAAAAAGTCTGGGGACGGGTACGCGGTGGGCGTACACCGATATCCTGAATCCAAAAGACGATACCCAAAATAGACACCGTCAAAAACGACAGTTGCAGGATGGCAAACGTCGGATCGCTAAAGCCTGCGCGAAAGGTTTCCTCGCGTAATGTTGGGTGCAGTAAAAGTGGAAGCTGTGAGCCGATGGTGAGGATAATCCAACCCGCGCCTGCCAGCAGAATATCGTGGGCGATGCGGAACAAGAGCTGCATCGACTGGCCAATCGGGATTTCGGGGTGTTCGAGCATCTTGGCCAGCATATAGCCGACCTCTTTACTGCCCCACGCATGGCGTAAGGTTTGTGAGTAGCGGTTCTTAATGGCGTCCCACAAGTTCACGCCGGTTGTCGCATCGGCGAGGAAGGGCAGAAACACGGGTTCGAGGTGGATTTCGCCATTGCGCGCAAAGAACGCTTTGATGAACATATGCCACTCATCCGCGATCACGTCCGCGTCCCAATAGCCGCTGTTATCGAGCAAGCGCAAGCTGAGAGCATACGACGACATCGGCATGGGCAGCCACCATGGGGCGGCCAGATACGCCAGTTCAAGCGACGTGGCATAGGCGTTGATGAGGCGCATCAGGGGATTGATCTCCCAGATGTTGCCGTGATAGCGAATCGGCGCTTGCCAGACACATTCGTAGCGTTTGGGGTTGATGGCGAACAGATACGTTAGCGCATAGAAATGCTGCGGATGCCAGCGCGTGTCGGCGTCCATCGTCGTGACCAAGATGTGGTCGATATTGTAGCTGTGTTGGTCAACCAGTTTGCGCTTAATCCAGCGCGCCGCCCAAACCTGATTGGCCGATTTACACTGCATCTCGCCGGGAAGTCCACGCGGATGTACGGTGTAGTGAAAGTTGGCGAATTGATGCTCATAGAGTTCGCGCAGGCATTCGGCCTTTTCGGTACAGCCATCTTCGCCCGCTTCCATCGCCATCACAATGGTGATGCGCTGCTTGGCTTCGTACTGTGCCGCGAGGTTGTCCAGCGTTCGGCACAATATGTCCATCGGTTCTTTGTAGTTGGGGATGAGGATGACGTGGTGAACGCTTTCCCAGTTGAGCATTCCGGCTGGTCGCTTCTGGCGTTCTTGATCGTAGCGCGCTTTCCAATCGGTGGCTTCCCATTGGCGAATGCGGCGTAAACCCATCGCATTGGCGATACCTGCCAGCAGAAAGCGGATTGCGGAATATGCACCGAGTAAGGCGGCGATCAAAAGCACTGTTCGCGGGAAGGCTACAGCGCTAGCGACTGAGAACAGCAGCGCTACCCACGCCACGCAGCCGGGAATACCGTCTAGTGCCCGCTCAGAGATGGCTGGCGGCGGTGTCCCTGTCCAGATGGAACGCCCGACACCAATCTGTACGTTGTTGCGTCGATCACCGCTTGATTGATAGGGCACAAAAATTGTCCATGTCCTTTTGCATTCTTCATAAGCATATCACACCGCGAAATTCGCACCAATGACGAATGCGTTGCGGCGTTTAGCGCTTGACGTTAAGCGATGGTAAAATGTGGGCAGAATAAAAAGTTATGTTGAACACAGTTGGTTACCCAATGACGATGCTCGCTCGTGTTTTAATAATTGAAGACGATAAAGAACTCAGCCGTTTGCTGCAAATCGACCTGCGGCGCAACGGTTATGAGGCCATCACCGCCAGCAACGGGCTGGAAGGGCTGCGGCTGTTTCAAGACAGCCATCCCGATCTGGTCGTTTTGGATGTGGCGCTGCCGCTCATGAACGGGATGCAGGTGTGCCAGCGTATCCGCGAAGTATCCGATGTGCCGATTCTGATGATGACCGCACACGCGGTATCCGAAGAGGAAATCGCGGAAGGGCTGAACATCGGCGCAGATGAGTTCATGCTCAAGCCGCTGCGGAACATCGAGTTTCATGCGCGGGTGCGCGCTCTGCTGCGCCGTGCCAAGACCGCCGAGAATTACCCGCAGACGACTCAGCCAACCGTGTACGAGGATGATTACCTCGTGGTTGATCTTGGCGGGCGGCGCGTGAGTGTGAACGGCGAAGAGATTCGCCTGACACCCACCGAGTTCAAACTGCTGGCGACGTTCGTGCGCCATCGCGGCCAAGTGCTGACGTTTCAGCAGCTTCTCGAACAGGTGTGGGGCTACGAGTACACGCGGGAACATCACTACCCACGCATATATGTGTCGCATCTGCGACGCAAGATCGAGCCTGACATTAAGAACCCGACCTACATTCAGAACGAGTACGGCGTCGGCTATCGTTTCGTCGGGACAGCAGAGGCGTAGGAGTTGTCAGTAATCAGTTTTTAGTTCTTAGTCAACTAACTTTGGCTGCGAGCGGGGCCCTTGCCGCCCTTCGCGCCTTTGACACCGCGAAGGGCGGCCTGTTCAAGCAGGCGAGTGCGGTAATTGTAGGTGGTCTGGCGCTTCTCAGCTTGAGCCTCACGGGCGAGATCAACCAAACGCTGCACCACGTCTCGCGCTGTGAGACCATCCTCTTGCCACAGGTAAAATGCTACCGAACCCGGCATCGAGTTCAACTCGTTGAGGAAAACCTCGCCTTTGTCGGGGCGAACCAGAAAGTCGATGCGAGTTGTGCCGCGCCCGTCGATAGCGCGAAAGGCGTCGATGGCGATGTTCTTGATCGTCTGTGTGAGTTCGGGCGTGAGCGGGGCGGGGATGATGCGATCCGCGCTTTTCATGCCTTCGCCGCCGCGTAGATATTTGTCCTCGTAGGTCAAAAACTCTTCCCACGAAACCGGCTGCTCCAAAACCGAAGCGCGAACGTCGCGGTCATCGCCCATGAGCGCGCAGTTGATTTCGATGCTTTCGGTTACGGCGCTTTCGACCAAGAGGCGGCGGTCAAAGCTGGCGGCGATGTCAATCGAGGCGCGCAGCATAACCTCGTTGGCGGGGCGCGTGATGCCGATGCTTGAGCCAATCGTCGCAGGCTTGACGAACATGGGATAGGCGAGCGTTTGTGCGATGCGGCGCATGATGGCATCAGGGTCAGCGTACCACTCGGCACGGGTGAAATCCACCGAGTCCACAACCGGGATACCGCGCTGGCGTAAAATCGTTTTCGTCGTGATTTTGTCGTTGGCTAATGCGGAGGCCAACACGCCGCAGCCTACATAGGGAATATCCGCCAGTTCTAACAGCCCTTGCAGCGTCCCATCTTCGCCGTGTGAGCCGTGTATCGCCGGGAATACCGTGTCCAAGCGCATGACTTCGCTCTTGCTGAAACGTCCGGCAGTGGGGTTGACGATCAGCCCGTGATGGCGCACATCGGGTGAGATGATGGCGCTGCTGACGCCGCTCATGCTGATGACTTCATCGCGGTAGTTTTTGAGGTCGAGCAGCGGCGTTCCGGTGAACCAGCGGCCCTCGCGGTCAATATAAACGGGTACGACCTCGTAGCGCTCAGGGTCGAAGGCGCGCATGACCTGATTGCCCGTGACCACCGATACATCATGTTCGACGCTGCGCCCGCCAAAGATGACGCCGACAACAGTTTTGCGGTTTGCGCTCATGCGAGTGATTTCCCCCTACGCCCGAAGCAGAACAGGGTTACTATGCTCAGAAATGTGAGCGTTGTCAATATCCCAGTTCACTTGTGCGGCTGCGCTTTGAGGTTAAACGTGCATTGTGTTATCTAAATTTCTACGCAACGCGACAAAGGATTGGGGTATCATAATTAAGATGCTCTACTGATTGCTTTCTATTTGGAAACACTGATGCAACTTCACGCCGAACTCGTGCGCCCTACCAAATCTGATCTTGTCGGCAAGCGCTACCGCATTGAACGCGCAATCGGAGCGGGCAGCATGGGCGCGGTGTTCGCCGCGACAGACCGCCTCACGGGGCAGAGCGTGGCCCTCAAGCGATTGACGACTCCCACCGATCAACTCATTTTCGCCTCGATGTTCATGGACAGCGATACGTCGCTGTCACTGGCGCACGAGTTCCGCACGTTGGTGTCGCTGCGGCATCCCAACATCATCAGCGTGTTGGATTACGGCTTCGACGAGGGACGCCAGCCGTTCTTCACCATGCAGTTACTCGAAGATGGAACCAATATCAGCCAAGCCGCGCACGATCAGCCGCAAGCCGTCAAGATCGACCTGCTGGTGCAAATGCTGCAAGCGTTGGTTTACCTGCACCGACGCGGCATTCTGCATCGTGACCTCAAACCGGATAACGTGCTGGTCATCGACGGTCAGGTAAAAGTGTTGGACTTCGGTTTGGCGACACTGCGCGAACAAACCGCCAATGATGACACTATCGGCACATTGGCCTATATGTCGCCGGAAGTATTGAGCGGCGGCGGCGCG